>NZ_JBDVAA010000001.1:0-1617 GCF_039943695.1 Cellulophaga sp.
TAGTTATAATATTTCCTTCAGATCCAACTGGAGTTTCATCACAGTTAGTATTTCTACTGTGCGTATTTGAATGCATTGTTTCATCAAAAGTTTTAGCAAAATTTGCTGTTCCTGTAATTTGCCCAACACATTCTTGTATATCCAATTCTGTTACCCTCTTGTCACATCCTTCTCCCTCTCCAACAACATTAATTAACCAAAATGTAGAAGACATAAAAGTTTTATTTGCTTTCATACTACACTCTACATAAGTACCAACCTGCACTGCATTTTTAGAGTAGATATTAGAACCTGCATGAGTAAAAGTATCTCCATTAACCACTTCTGGCTCATTTAACTCATATGGCGTAAGCATTAAATTACCCTCAGCTTGTGATACTGTATTTGCTTTAAAAATTCCTGGAGCTCTTCCTATCCAGCGTGTACTGGTATTTACCCATTTAACTTCATCAAAGTTATTATTATTAAACTCATCTGAAACATTTTCTATTTTAGTCCATTTTTTTCCAGAAGGAGCAGGATTATTATCATCTACAAAAAATGGAGCCTCTAAAACAATGGCTTTTCCTACAGCACTATTAACAGTATCATCATCACTAGAACTACTACATGACAAACCACTAAAAACCATTAATACAGCTAAATACTTTAAATTTAATCTAAACATTTGTGAATATTTTTCTTACAAATATACAAAAACAACTGGTATAGATCTAAAATAGACTTAAAACCTGTATCTAATAATTAATTGTAGACTTTTGAGTATTTTAAAAGTATTAATATTTAAATCACTCACTAATAGCAATTTATAAGAATCTACTATTATTTTAATGATATGTAAAAACCTATTAAATAATACATAGATTTATTTAATAGATACTCTTTAAAGTTTTTTTGTTACTTTGTTAATCTAACTATAAAGCTACTAAATGGAAGTTCTAGGTATAGATATTGGTGGTTCTGGAATTAAAGGAGCGCTTGTAAATGTTAAGACAGGAGAAAAAATTACAGACCGTTTTAGAGTTCCTACTCCGCCTACAAAAAAGCCAAAAGAAATGGCTAAAGTTGTACATAAAATTATAAAGCATTTTAATTATGATGGTCCTGTTGGCTGTGGTTTTCCTACTTTAATTAAAGGTGGTGTTTGCAAAACACCTGGAAATTTACATAGTAAATGGGTTAATAAAGATGTTACTGCTTTGTTTACAGAAACTACAGGCTTGCCGTTTACAGTAATTAATGATGCAGATGCGGCTTGCCACGCAGAAATGAATTATGGTGTAGGTAAAGATCTTAAAGGTTTTGTTGTAATGATTACCATTGGAACCGGTTTAGGTAGTAGCGCTTATTTAGATGGCCAACTTATTCCTAATTTTGAGTTAGGTCAAATACCTTACAAAAAGCATAAAAAAATAGAACTTTGGGCTGCTGATTCTGCTAGACAACGAGAAGATCTTTCATTTAAAAAATGGGGAAAACGTGTAAATACTTTTTTAGAGTATGTAGAGTTATTAGTTGCACCAGACACCATTGTTATAGGTGGTGGCATATCTAAAGAATTTGAAAAATTTAGTAAGTATATAAAAATTAACACTCCAGTAATACCTGCCGTGTTAG
>NZ_JBDVAA010000002.1:0-1951 GCF_039943695.1 Cellulophaga sp.
AGAATTTAACTTTGGATATATAGTTACAGCTATACTTGCTTTTTTCTTTATGACCATTGGTTGCTTATCTCTTTACGGCACAAATACTAAAATGAGTAGTAGTGCTGTTGGTTTTGCAGACCAGCTAATAAATTTATTTACGGTACATATTGGAGAGTGGACAACTATTTTTGTGTCTACAGCCGCTTTTGCCACAATGTTTAGCTCTTGTATGACAGCACACGATGCTATTGCAAGAGTTAGTATAGATGTTATACAGAAGCTAAAAAGCACACCAATTACCATAACTGAAGAAACAAAACCACAAAGTAAATCTTACTTTACCTTAGCTGTAATAGTATTAACCATTGTAAACTTAGCCGTTATAATCTTTTTTAATTCTAATATGGGTAAGGTTGTTGCCTTAGCTACTTTTGTATCTTTTATTGTAGCTCCCGTTGTTGGTTATATGAATTTAAAAAATGTAATGAGTAACGACGTTGCTAAAGAAGACAGACCTAAAAAATGGCTACAGCTACTTACGTATGCAGGTATTTTATTCCTAAGCTTATTTGCAATTTATTACTGCTACATAGAAATTATTGCATAAAAAAGACCGACTTATATAAAATCGGCCTTTAGAATTTATTCTTTTATTTAAAGAGAGTTGTCCATAATTTCCTGAACAATTTCTGGATTTAACAACGTACTAATATCACCTAAATTATCTGTGTCATTAGAAGCTATTTTACGCAAAATACGACGCATAATTTTACCACTCCTTGTTTTAGGCAAACCAGTTACAAACTGTATTTTATCTAATTTAGCAATAGGTCCAATATGTTCTGTTATTTGCTGATTAATCTCTTTTCGCAAATTATCTCTATCTCTAGTTTCTCCAAATTCCTTTAAAATAACATAACCATACAAAGCATTTCCTTTAACATCATGTGGAAACCCAACAATTGCAGACTCTGCTACAGCTGGATGCTCGTTAATGGTATCTTCTATAGGTGCAGTACCTAAATTATGTCCAGATACAATAATAACATCATCTACACGACCTGTTATTCTGTAATAACCAACACCATCTCTTAAAGCACCATCACCCGTAAAATATTTGTCTTTATAAGCCGAAAAATAAGTGTCTCTGTACCTTTCATGATTACCCCAAATTGTTCTTGCAATAGAAGGCCACGGAAATTTAATACATAAACGCCCCTCTACCTGGTTGCCCTTTAACTCTTGTGCGTTTTCATCCATTAAGGCAGGTTGTATACCAATAAAAGGTAACGTTGCGTATGTAGGTGTTGTTGGTGTAACATAAGGTATAGGAGAAATCATAATTCCGCCTGTTTCTGTTTGCCACCAAGTATCTACAATAGGACTATTATTTTTACCAACATTACTATTATACCAATGCCAAGCCTCTTCGTTAATAGGCTCACCAACAGAACCTAATACTTTTAAAGAAGATAGGTCGTGATTTTCTACAAAATCTATATTCTCTTTTGCCAAAGCTCTAATAGCAGTAGGTGCAGTATAAAACTGAGTTACTTTATGTTTCTCTATTACTTCCCAAAAGCGGCCAAAATCTGGATAAGAAGGCACACCCTCAAACATTACCGTAGTTGCTCCGTTAGCCAAAGGACCATACACAATGTAAGAGTGCCCTGTAATCCAACCTATATCTGCGGTACACCAGTAAACATCATTCTCTTTATACTGAAAAATATTTTTAAATGTATACGCCGTATATACCATATAGCCACCTGTAGTATGCACCATACCTTTTGGAGTGCCTGTAGAGCCAGATGTATATAAAATAAATAAAGGATCTTCGGCATCCATAACTTCTGCAACACAATCCCCGTATGCTTCGTCTAAAAGTGGCTGTAACCATTTATCACGCCCCTCTTTCATTTTTACTTCTGCATTGGTACGCTTGGCTACTAATACTGTTTTTACACCA
>NZ_JBDVAA010000003.1:0-35840 GCF_039943695.1 Cellulophaga sp.
ATTTGTGAACTCTCTAAAGTGTTAGAGTTTATGGTAATTTAATTATTGTAGACAAGTTACTTTAGTAGCTTTCTCAAGCTATTTTTTGCTGGCAATATAAGAATTTACTTTGTTTTGTAGTAGTTTGGTTTTAATCACTTGATTTATATTCTTACACGTAAATTCCCTTTACTCACCTATTATAATAGGTTCTTTACTATTGTTCTATTAATGAATTATGTATACTATTTAGTATTTATTTTAGATGAAATAATGAATATAGTCGACGTATTGCATCTTTGGTTTAAGAATTTACTTACTATTGATATTTGCTAATTATGGCTTATTTATTAATTAAAAATAATTTTCTATATTTGACTAACCAGAACAGAACAGAACGGTTTATGAAATTTAAAATTAATTCTAACAGTGATATTCCAAAATACTTACAATTGGTTAATGCAATTAATGATGCTTTAGCTAGTAATACTTTAACTAGTGGTGATGCTTTACCTTCTGTAAATAATGTATGTAAAGATTTTAGTTTGTCTAGAGATACCGTATTTAAAGCATATTCTATTTTAAAAGAAAATGGTGTTATAATATCTGTTCCAAATAAAGGATATTATATAGCAAATGATACTAAAAAAGTACTTCTAGTTTTAGATACTTTTAAAGCGTACAAAGAAGTTTTATATCATTCTTTTGTAAATAACTTGCCTAAAAATGTAATTGTAGATGTGCAGTTTCACCATTACAAAATAGAAAACTTTAAAACCATATTAAACAACAGCAAAGGAAAGTATTTTAAGTATGTTGTTATGAGTTTTAATGATAATGAAGTTGCCGAGGTGTTGTCTAATTTTGATAATGACGACCTGCTTTTAATAGATTGGAATATACACGCAAAAGAATATAACAATTATGTATTTCAAGATTTTGGCGTTTCTTTTTCTAATGCTTTAAAAGAGGCTATCTCTAATTTAAAAAAATACAAGCGGCTGGTATTTGTGTATCCTACATTCACATTTCATCCTTTTGAAACGGTTACATATTTTAAGAAATTCTGTAAGGAAAACAATTTAGATTTTGATGTTGTATTAGATGTAAATGACTTTAAGGTTCTAAATAATGAAGCTTACATAAGTGTAAGTGATAGAGTTTTAGGTAATTTTTTAGAACAGTGTAAAGATCAAAATCTGGAGCCAGGTACAGATGTAGGTTTCTTGTCTTATAATGAAACTCCAATGAAAAAATTTATATATAAAGGTATTAGCGTTGTATCTACAGATTTTAAAGCCTTAGGTTCTACAGCTGCTTCTTTCGTTACTAATGATGAGCCTTTGCAAAGCTATATTCCAACAAAATTAATATTAAGAGAATCTTTATAAGTATGTATTATATAGGGTATGATATTGGTAGTTCTTCTGTTAAAGCAGCATTGGTAGATGCAGATACAGGCAAACAAATAATTATTGTTAATGAGCCAGAAAGTGAAATGGAAATTATTGCTCATCAACCAAATTGGGCAGAACAAGATCCTAATGAATGGTGGAAACACGTTTGCAACGCTACAAAACGAGCAATTAAAGAATCTGGTATTAACGCATCTAAAATATCTGCAATAGGTATTTCTTACCAAATGCACGGTTTAGTAATTGTAGACAAAGAGTTAAAGTCATTACGTAATTCTATTATTTGGTGTGATAGTAGAGCTGTAGAAATAGGGGAAAATGCTTTTAATAAAATTGGCAAAAAAGAATGCGCAGCAAGACTTTTAAATTCACCTGCAAATTTTACGGCATCTAAACTAAAATGGATTAGAGATAATGAACCAGATGTTTATAGTAAAATTTACAAATATATGCTTCCAGGAGATTTTATTGCAATGCAACTTACAGGGGAAGTAAACACTACAAAAAACGGATTGTCTGAAGGGATTTTGTGGGATTTTAAAAATGATGAATTGGCTTCGTTTTTATTAAATCATTATGGGATAAATGAAGGGTTAACACCAACCATTGTATCAAACTTTAAAAATCAGGGTGTTGTAACTAATAATGCATCTTTGGCTTCTGGACTTCCTGTTGGTATTCCTGTAAATTACAGAGCCGGAGATCAACCAAATAATGCACTTTCTTTAAATGTATTTAACCACGGAGAGGTTGCAGTAACCGGAGGTACATCTGGTGTAGTATATGCAGTAACAAGCAATTTGCAGTCTAAAGAAACATCTAGAATTAACCATTTTGCTCACGTAAATTATACTCAGAATACGCCTGTATTAGGTAAACTCTTAAATATAAACGGTGCCGGAATTCAATACCGTTGGTTAAAACAGAATTTAGGAGCTACTAGTTATGATGAGATGAATAAAATGGCCTCTAAAATTTCTGTAGGGTCTAATGGATTAAGTTTGATACCATTTGGTAATGGAGCAGAACGTATGTTTAATAATAAAACTATAGGGACTCATTTTTGTAATCTAAACCTAAATAAACATACAAACGCACATTTATATAGAGCAGCATTAGAAGGTATTGCTTTTTCATTTGCTTATGGTATGCAAATATTAATAGAGGATAATACAGCTATTAATGTTATTAGAGCAGGAAACGATAATTTATTTAGGTCTCAAATTTTTTCTGAAACAGTAGCTACTTTAATTGGTTATGAAATAGAAATATACAATACCACAGGCGCTGTTGGTGCAGCAAAGGCTGCGGGTGTAAAAAATGGTGATTTTACAGTATTTAAAAACAATAGCACAACTAATGATCACATAAAAACATACAAACCATTAAAAGATAAAACTCCTTATGTTTTGGCATACGAGAAATGGAAAAACGAATTAGAAATCATTTTAAAACATAAATAATATGGCATTAATTGGCAATAAAGAATATTTTAAGGGTATTGGAGATATCAAGTTCGAAGGGAAGGAGTCTACAAATCCTTTAGCGTTTAAATATTATAATCCAGACCAAATGGTAGCTGGTAAAACAATGAAAGAGCATTTTAAATTTGCTATTGCGTATTGGCATTCTTTCTGTGGTCAGGGTTCAGATCCTTTTGGGCCTGGGACTCAAAATTTTCCTTGGGACTCTTCATCAGACCCATTACAAGCAGCAAAAGATAAAGCAGATGCTGCATTTGAGTTTATTACAAAAATGGGATTTGATTATTATTGTTTTCACGATTTTGATTTGATTAATGAAGGTTCAACTTTGGTAGAATCGGAAAAAAGAATTCATAGTATTACAGATTATCTTAAGGATAAAATGGAAGCTTCAAAAGTGAAGTTACTTTGGGGAACATCAAACTGTTTTTCTAACCCAAGGTTTATGAATGGTGCTGCTACTAATCCAGATTTTAATGTGGTTGCAAGAGCAGGAGCACAGGTAAAATTAGCATTAGATACTACTATTGCTCTAAACGGAGAAAATTATGTGTTTTGGGGCGGTAGAGAAGGTTATATGTCTTTGTTAAACACAGATATGGGCAGAGAGTTAGATCATATGGCGCAGTTTTTAACTACAGCTAGGGACTATGCTAGGTCACAAGGGTTTAAAGGTACATTTTTTATAGAGCCAAAACCTATGGAGCCAATGAAACATCAATACGATTTTGATTCGGCTACTGCAATTGGTTTTTTACGTAAGTATGGTTTAGATAAAGATTTTAAAATTAATATAGAGGTAAATCACGCTACTTTGGCACAACATACTTTTCAGCATGAGTTAGAGGTTGCAGCTAACGAAGGTATGCTTGGTAGTATTGATGCAAACCGTGGTGATTACCAAAATGGTTGGGATACAGACCAATTTCCTAATAACATACAAGAAACTACAGAGGCAATGTTAGTATTTTTAAAGTCTGGAGGTTTACAAGGTGGTGGTGTTAATTTTGATGCTAAAATTCGTAGAAATTCTACAGATTTAGAAGATGTTTTTTTAGCACATATTGGTGGTGCAGATACTTTTGCTAGAGCACTGTTAACAGCAGAAAAAATTATAAATTCTTCTGCTTATGATGAGCTTAGAAAAAAACGTTATGCTTCTTTTGATACAGGAAAAGGTAAAGACTTTGAAAACGGAAAATTAAGCCTTCAAGATTTACATAAAATAGCATTAGAAAATGGTGAACTAGATTTAAAAAGTGGCAAGCAAGAATTGTTTGAGAATATCATAAATCAATATATATAATAAAAATATAACTTAAGGTGCATAAGCCGCATAAACTGGCTTTGCACCTTTTTTTATTAACAAGTACCAACCAACAACCTTAAAACTTATGAAAACCTCAACCAATACCTTATTTCTATGGAGACTAACCTTGGTAGCTACTTTAGGCGGACTCCTATTTGGTTATGATACTGCAGTAATATCTGGAACAGTAAGTTCTCTGGAACAGTTTTTTGTATTACCATTTGGGTTGTCTGAAACAGCATCTAATGTAAGACTTGGCTTTTTAGTGTCTAGTGCACTAATAGGATGTGTTATTGGTGGAGTTTTTGGAGGTTTAATAAGTAAAATACTTGGAAGAAAAAAAGGGTTAATCTTAGCAGCTACTTTGTTTTTAATATCAGCCTTAGGTTCTGCTATGCCAGAGCTGTTTATAAAACCAATAGGAGAGGCAGACCATACTTTTATGTATATTTTTATCTTATACCGTATTATTGGAGGTATAGGTGTTGGTTTAGCGTCTATGTTATCACCTTTGTACATTGCAGAAATTGCTCCAGCTAATAAAAGAGGAAAGTTAGTTTCAATGAATCAGTTTGCTATAATTTTTGGTATGCTTATAGTTTATTTTGTAAACTATTCTATTTCAAATCAAGGAGATGAAAATTGGTTAAATACAATTGGTTGGCGTTGGATGTTTGCTTCAGAAATAATACCTGCAAGCTTGTTTTTACTGTTATTGGTTTTTGTACCAGATACACCAAGATCTTTAGTTTTAAAATCTAATCCAGATAAAGCGCTAGACGTTTTAATTAAGGTTAATGGTGAGCGAGAAGCTTTACATATTTTAAATCAAATTAAAAATACGGTTACAAGTAATTCTGCTAAATTATTCTCATATGGTATACCTGTTATAATAATAGGAATATTGCTATCTGTTTTTCAGCAATTTGTAGGCATAAATGTAGTCTTGTATTATGCTCCTGAAATTTTTAAAAGTATGGGGTCAGAAACAGATACGGCTTTATTACAAACCATTATTGTTGGAGCCATAAACCTACTTTTTACAATATTAGCTATACAAACAGTAGATAAGTTTGGGAGAAAACCATTAATGATTATAGGAGCTATAAGTATGGCAGTGTCTATGTTTGCTCTAGGAACCTCTTTTTTTACAGCGTCATTAGGTGTTTTTGCATTATTGTGTATGTTAATTTATGTTGCAGGTTTTGCTATGAGTTGGGGACCTGTTGCTTGGGTTTTGTTAGCAGAAATTTTTCCTAATAATATTAGAGGTAAAGCACTGGCAGTAGCTGTTGCTGTACAATGGGTTGCTAATTATTTGGTGTCTTGGACTTTTCCTATGATGGATAAAAACAGTTATTTAATTGAAAAATTTAATCACGGTTTTGCATATTGGGTTTATGGTATAATGGCAGTTTTAGCAGCATTTTTTGTATGGAAATTTATTCCAGAAACAAAAGGAAAAACATTGGAAGAAATGAATGATTTGTGGCGTAAAAAATAACCCATATTTTAAGTCATTCAACTTAATTTCTTGTTATAAATTTTAGCCTAAACAAAGAAATTTTTAGGTTGAAAAGCTATTAAAACACGATAAAATTCATTTGTGTTTTTTGTTCTTCATTTTCTCTTGAGTGCTGTATTATAGTGCGTTCACCGATGTTTTTTACATATTTAAAAAAATCATTTTAACTTTTAATTTTTCTTGATGTTCACAAATGTAGTTGTGGCAACATTCTGATGGCGTTTTACAACAAAATATTGCAATTATGCCTACTAAATGTTCTTTTTGATAGTATTAATAATAGTGAAGTTACAAACAAATACCATCTGATGAACAAAAGAATACTTATTTTACTTTTCTTACTTCTCGGCTTTAGTTTTTCAATAAAAGCCCAATTAAGTGATCTCCATTATTTGCCCCCATTAAAGCAAGGTCAAAATAATCAAGCTGTACAACAACAGGCTGTTTATTTATCTACACCAGAGCCAACAACTTTTACGGTTAATGCTTACAGAGGTACAAATACAACACCAATTGCAACGTTTAACATTTCAAATGTTAGTCCGGCTGTATACACACTTGGTAACGGAGACAACAATATTACGTTGGTTACAAATGAAAATACGGGTGTTGTATTAAACAACAGTGGTTTACGTTTTGAATCTCCTAGTGGAAATAAATTCTATGTTAATTATAGAGGTTATTCTGCAGCACAGGCCGCATCTTTAACATCTAAAGGTAGAGTTGCAATGGGAACAAGTTTTAAATGGGGAGGTATTCCTAATTTAGGACAGCACTCATCTAAATCTAATACATTAGGTATAATGGCTACAGAAGATAATACTGTAGTAGATGTATATGGTTATGATCCAGATTGTGTATTTAGAAACGGTAATGATGTAGATGGTCATACAGATAATACTTATCAGATAACATTAAACGCAAATGAGTCTTTTGTTTTTGAAGCTTACGTTGGTAACTCTCCAACTCAAGCTCAAAGAGATGGGTGGATTGGAGCATCTATTAAATCTACAAAAGATATTGTAATTAGTAATGGTGGTATGAACTTTGGTCGTCAGGCTGGTTCATCAAACCGAGATGCAGGTATAGATCAACCTGTGCCAGAAAATAGATTAGGAAAAGACTATGTTTTTGTAAGAGGTAACGGTAATACAAATGGTACAACAGAGTTTCCTTTAATTATAGGAACAGCAGATAACACAAATATATATGTTAATGGTGGCACAACACCAATAGCAACAATTGATGAAGGAGAGTATTTTGAGGTGCCAAGCAGTTACTATTCTGGTAACAGTGTTGGTGCAAATATGTTTGTACAAACCTCTAAAGATGCTTATGCTTACCAATGTATGGCAGGTGCAGCAGAAGTGTATACACAAGGTTTAAACTTTGTTGCTCCTGTAAACTGTTTGCTGCCAGATAATATGGATAATATTCCTAATATTAGAAATATGGCAGGTACTACTGTAACAGGTGGTGTAACTATTATTGCGGCAACTAATACTCCAGATGCAAACATAAAAGTTTATGAAAACGGAACAGAGATAACATCTATGCCAGCTTCTGTAGCAGTTGCAGGAACATCAGACTGGAAAACATTTTTTATTCCTAACTTAGATGGTAATATAAGTGTACAATCTACAGGACCAGTAGCTGTTGGCTTTTTTGGTTATAATGGTGCCAGAGGTGTTGCAGGATATTTTTCAGGTTTTGATACAGTACCAGAAGTTATTTTAGAAATAAGAGGAGGTAGTGGTTGTTTTGTTGGATCAGAAATATATGAAGCAACAAATAATTTTGATGCTTACCAATGGTATGAAGACGGAGTACTTATACCAGGAGCAAATAGTCCTAATTATGCGCCTTCTGGAGCAGGAGAATTTTTTGTTAGAGGAACAAAAGGACCTTGTACATATGACTCTCAGCCTATCAAAGCTCTTTATTGTGACCCAGATGTTGTTTTAGACAAAACGGTAGACAAGTCTGAGATAGTAGAAGGTGAAACTGCGACCTTTACAATTAAGGTTCGTAACTTAGGTCTTGGGCCATTAACCAATCTTCAAATAACAGATAATATACCAACAGGCTTAACATTGGTATCTAACTTTACAATAACAGGTTCATTTAGTGGTAATGTTTGGAATATAGGTACACTAGATGGTGGAGAAACTGCTGAATTAGAATTAGTGGTTAGAGGAGATGAGATAGACATACTTCCTTTATTAAATTTAGTAAATACAGTAACTAACACACAAGATCAAACAGATACAAATAGAACTACAGATAGTCCAACAGCAAGAATTATTGTACATAATGATTATGATAATGATGGTGTAATTGACTCTATTGATTTAGATGACGATAATGATGGTATCTATGATTCTGTAGAGCAACTTTGTACTATATCTGGAGATGTAACTTTTGGTACTCCTTCATCAACAGTACAAGGAGGAACACCAATAACAGAAATTTTTACCAATTTTAATGATCTTTGGAGAAGTTCTTCAACAAGTATAAATAGTGTAAGACCAAACTTATCTCATGAATTATTAGCTTTTACTTCTGGCGGAACAACTTTTTCTACAGGTGTCATAGATGATGATCTTTTTGACGCTAATAGTAATGGCTTAATGGATGGTATTGACACTAATAACGATGGTTTTGCAGACCTAACCGTTTCAGAATCTAATTGGTTGGGATTAACGCCTTCTAATAATATTTTTGGAGAAATGACTATAGAGGGTAGTCTTAACGATGGTGATGTAAATAATGCTTTAGGTTTAACAGTAGTAGGAGACCCTACAACAGACCCACTAAACCCTTTATTAACTAACGGTCAAAATAGTTTAGATTTAGGTACAGCAATTGCAAATATTGGAAATAACTGGACCTATGAAATAGACCCAATTGTAGCAGCTACAGTTGGTGATGGTATTCCAGATATTTTATTAACACAAGTTGCACAACCAGGTGGTGCAGGGCATATTATTAGTTTGTACGATGCTACAGGTGCTCCTTTAGGTAATGCTGTACAAATACAAGCTTCAGGTAGTGGAGCATTATCTACAGTAGTTGGGGCTTATAATTTAGATGTCTATTACCCAAATGGTAGCGTTTTCTTTGCAAACACAACCAGAGAATATCGTTTAGCTACTATTGAATTATCTGAATTTGGTATACCAGCTAGCAGTATAAGTGATGTTGCATTTTTACGTTTAGAATTATCTAGTGATGCAGACATTGCTTTTTTAGCTTACAATACAGACTCATTCTCTGGATTTTGTGCTAATTTAGATACAGACGGCGATGGTATTCCAGATCACCTAGACTTAGATAGTGATGGCGATGGGTGTAGTGATGCTAACGAATATTATAAAGATGATAATGCAGATGGTGGTGATGATGGTGTTTATGGTGTAGGAACTCCTGCAGTAGACCCTACAGATGGTACAGTAATTGCCGCTTCATACACACAGGTTTTTGCTCCAGAAATTTTATTAGAAAATACAGTTGAAGATTTATCTGGTACCGATATTAATGGTGATGCAGTTAGCTTAGGGCAAACAATGCAGTATGTACTTCGTTTTCAAAATACAGGAGATGATGATGCTACAAATTATACTATTAGAAATATACTACCAGAGAATGTTATTTTAGACGGAGTAGATTTTTCTGGTGCTCCAGGAGCATCTTATACAGAAGATGTTGCTAATCACACATTAAACTTTACTATTCCAAATAGCTTAGTAGAAGTAGGAGATCCAGAATATATTATAAGAATAAAAGTATCAATTACAGCCAATTGTTCTGAGTTTGTAGCAGCTTGTTCTTCAACATTAGAAAACATAGCATACTCTACTTACCAAGGTATAGTAAATACAAATACTTTTTCAGATGAGGGTGGTGCAACTTCTATAGGAGCTTGTACAAGAGATCCAGAAGTGGCTAGTAATTCAATTTTAGATGATTTAGCAGCTTGTAACCAAGCAAGAACAGTACAATTGTGTGGTGATGATGTTGTTTTGTCTGCAGGTACTGGTTTTACGGCTTACAACTGGGTATTAGATAATAATGATAACGGCATTGTAGATGCTGGTGATACGGTATTAAATGATGGTGATCCAGATACAGATCCTAGTACATACTTAACAACTGTTATTGGTAATTTTATTGTAGAAAAAACAGGAGATGCTACTTGCCCTAATTTAATAGAGCGTATAAAAGTAGAACGTTTTGGTACTACGCAAACAAACCCTGTATTAGACTATTTTAATTTTGTAAATAGTGATGCTAACCCAGATAATGATATGCAAGGTGAAATAGCTACTTGTCCTATAGACGGTAGTTTATTACCTAAAATTTATTTATGTGGTGCAGCAGATGAGGCTACAATACAGTTAGGTATTACAGATGCAGAAAGTATTACTTGGGAAAAATTAGATGATACTAGTTGTTCTGATGCTGGTGATGACTGTGCAAATAAAAATGGAACCTGTACTTGGAATGCTGTATCTAATGTAGATAACTATACAGCTACAGAAAGCGGAGAATATAGAGTTGTTGTTCGTTACTCAGGTGGTTGCTTTAGTCGTTTTTACTTTACAGTTTTTAAAAATGAATTAGATATAGAATTTACATCTAAAAATATCTTATGTGATACAGATGGTAACATAAGAGTAACTAATGTAGGTGCTGGTTACGGTTTTCAGTTGGTAGATGCAATTAGTGGTGCAGTAGTTGTTCCTTTTTCAGCTAACAACGGACCAAACTTTGATATTGCCACAATTGGTACATATAGAGTGCAAGCAACACAATTAAACCCAGCAGATAATACACCTATAGACGGTGCTTGTATTTTTGAAACTGAAGATATAGGTATTAGGGAAGATATTTTTACTGTTAATATAACTACAACTCCAGAAGATTGTAATACGGGTGGTACAATATCAGTACAAGTAATTAACGCATTACCAAATTACGGTTATGAACTTCGTTTAGATGATGGGTCTAATGGAGGCGATGGTTCTCCATTACGTAACCATCCAACTGTGAATGATAATACATATGAGTTTACAGGTGTTTCACCAGGAGATTATATTGTAATTACAACTACACAAGATGGTTGTTTAAATTCACAAGATATAACAGTAGGTGAAATAGAAGAGCTTAAATTAGGTGCCGTTACTACAGAAAATATTACTTGTACAGCCGGTGTTGTAAACTTAACTCCTACAGGAGGTTTACCTAGCCCTGTATATGAAATGGCTATTTGGAGTAAAGATGGAGTAGCATTATATGCTGATGAAGCTTCTATTCCAGATTCAGCCTTTACAGAAAGTACTACTTTCTTATTTGGATACAGAGGTGCGCCATTAACTTATTTTGATAATGAGGAAGGTGAGTACACTTTTATAGTAAGAGATAAGAATGGATGTTATGCTACGTCTGTTCCTGTTATTATTGAAGATTTAGGAACTCCAGAAATAACAGCAACACATAGTACAATTACCTGTGCAGATTCTGCAACATCTACACTAACAGTTAATGTTACAGGAGGTACAGCACCATACAGATATAGTCTAGATGGTGGTACAAATTACCAAACAGTAAACACATTTAATAATTTAGCTGCAGGTATTTATACTATTACAGTTATGGATTCTAGCGGAGCTACTATAGACACAGGTTGCGAGGTAAGCGAAGATTATGAAATAGACCAACCTTTTAGGTTATCTGCTTCTGCATCTATTATAGAAGACGCTTCTTGTAACCCGGCTGGAGCCTTAATAAAAATATTAAATCCTAACGGAGGAGATGGTACATACGAGTATAGTTTTAACGGCGGTACAAGCTTTAGTGCTACAGATACAGCTAATTTAGCTCCTGGAGATTATGAACTAGTTTTAAGAGATGGTTTAGGTTGTACTTACGAAATGGAAATTACAGTTCCAGATCCAATTACGGCACCAACATTTTCTAGTAGTATTACGTATGACTGTATTGGAGATGGTACAATAACTATGACACCGTCTAACACAACAGACTTTAGCTATATTTATAAGTTAAATACAATAGACAATACACCACCAAGCAATAATGTATTTGCAGGAGTTGGTAATGGTAGTTATACGGTTACTGTAGACTATGCAAGTGTATTAACTGCTGGTCAGTCTACATTGTTCTATGAGAGTTTTGGAGCAGGTGCTACTACACAAATAGCAGAAATAGGATCCGATTATTGTTATGAACCGCAAAGTGGAGCAGAAACAGCTTGTAACCGTGGTCCGGCTGGTATTTTAGTAAATGGTGAGTACACAGTTACTAACACTGTTACCAATCCGGTTCCTAGCTTCAGAAGCCCTAACGACCATACAGGTTTAACAGACGGTCGTTTTTTAGCTATAGATGTTAGTACATTCTCAGATGTATATGCAGCTCCAGTTTTAAACGGTGTTTTATGGTCTAGAAACGGAATAGAAGTATTAGCTAACCAAGATATTACTTTTTCATTATGGGCATATAACTTAATGCAAGTAGGTAGCAGCGGTAATAACCCAGAAATGACAATAGAATTAGTAGATGGTTCTGGTACTGTTATTTCTAGTGTAGCAACTGCAGAAATACCTAAAAATACAAGTGCAGACGACTGGCATAACCGTACGGTTACTTTTAACCCAGGAGCTAATACAACTGTAGGTATTGTTATTCGTAATAACGTAAATAGTAATGATGGTAACGATTTAATAATAGATGACCTTAGAGCTACACAAGCACCAGAAGCTTGTGCGCAATCTGCAGATGTTACTGTTGTAGTAGAAGATAATAAAGAGTTTAGTGCAGCATTACTTGGAACAAAAGATCCTAATTGTAATGGTGGTTCAGATGGTAATATCCGTTTTGAAGTTTCTAATTTTGATGCAGCAACAGGATTTGAATATTCTGTAGATGGAGGTACAAACTGGGTAACATCTTTAACATCACCAGTAACAACAGCATCTAATTTAGCAGATGGTGCATACAATGTACTTATTAGAAAAGTAAGCGATAATGCTTGTGTTACAGATATTGATGCGACATTAACAGATCCAGCAGCAATAGTACCAAGTTTAAGTGAGACTTCTGCATATACTTGTTTTAACACAGGCGCAACATTAACAGCTTCTGCTACAGGTGGTTCTCCAGGTTATGAATATCAGTTAGAAAGAGCTGCTGATAATTTTATAATTAGAGCATACCAAACAGATGTTAACTTTGTAAATGTTACAGAAGGCGATTATGTAGTTCGTGTTAAGGATGATAAAGGTTGTGAGCTTGCTTCAACAGTAGCTGTAACAGTAGATAAATTTGAAGATATAGATTTTGATTTAACTGCTACATCTTGTTATGATGGTGCAAACAACGCTACTGTAACTGTTACAGTTACAAGTGGTAATGGCGACTACAATTTTAGAATAAATGGAGGTGCTTGGATTACTCCAACCCCATCAACTTCTAATACGCATACATTTACAGGTTTACCAAATGGTAGTTATGATATTGAAGTTACAGATGCTTTTGGATGTGTATCAGTATTAAAAACAATAGTTATACAACCAAACTTAAATGCAACTGTAAATGTTGTAGATGTAAGTTCTTGTGCTGATGGTAGTATAACCGTAGATGCTAGTGGTGGAGATGGCAATTTAGCATATGCTTTTGTACCAACAACAACTCCAGTTACTGCAGCAGATTTTTCAGTAACAGATACATTTACTGTAGCTGCAGCAGATGCAGGTAGTTATGATGTGTATGTTTGGGACAATGGAGCGTCAGATCCTCATTGTGAGTATATGGAAACTGTTACAGTGAACCCAGCAACACCTTTAACTTTTACTGCAGATCCAACAGATCCTGATTGTTATAATGGTTTAGGAACAATAGCGGTACAAATAACTTCTGGTATTGCACCTTATACCTACGAGATTGTAGATATAGATAACGCTGGTGCCTCTAACGAGACAGTTACCAATGTAATTAACAACACCAAAACATTTTACAACTTAGCACCAGGAAATTATACAATTAATATTACTGATGCTAGTGGTTGTACAGTAACAACTACTCCTAATGTAACCATTAATAACCCTGACGAGTTAACGGCAGATATTATAGGTATTACACCTGTTACTTGTACAGGTACTGCTAGTGATTTTGGTTTTAGATTTGATGCTTATCCATCTACTTTAGGAACTATAGAATTTAGTGCAGATGGTGGTGCTACCTGGACTGCAGATAACTCTGTACCTGGAACAACAGATAGGTTAACTGGTTATTTGTCAGGAGATAGCGTTTACCCTTCTATGAGAACGGTAGATGGTTCAGGAAATACAATTTGTCAAACAGATTTTCCAAGGTATACAATTCCTTATCCTTTAGATAATTTGGATATTACTATAGATGCTGTTGTTGTAAATTGTAATGAGTTACAAGTTAAAGTACAAGGTTCTGAGGGTACTCCGGGTTATGAGTATGCAATTTCTGAAGATCCAGCAAACTTTAACCCTGCTGCTGCTACTTGGATAGCTGGTGGGTCAGTAAATGATTCTTCTGGATCTGCTGTACCGGTTACAGCAGGTCACGGTAATTACTTGTGGACAGGCTTAACTCCTGGTAGAACATATGTTTTTTATGTACGTGATTTTAACGGTTGTGTTCGTCAGAGTGATGTGAATGTAAATGATATTGTAGATCCACTTCCTTTAGATGTTGACTTTACATCAACTCCTTCTTGTGATGGAGCAGATAATGCAACAATAGATTTTACAATTACAGATAATGATCTTCCTTTTGGATCACAATACAGATGGGAATTGTACAATATAGCAGGTAACATTATTAGATCTAGTGGTAATGGTACTACTCCTGGTATGGCAGGTACTATAGTTACTTTTGATAGTAATTTACAAATAACCAATTTGGTGCCAGATGAATATTACATTGTAGTAACAGAAATTGATGGTGCTACAGATACGTGTATATCTGCATCAGAGAATGTGTTGTTAGAAGAATTAGAACCTATTACTGCTACTTTAAGAAAATTAGAAGATATTGCTTGTGACACTCCAGGACTTATTGCAGTAGAGAGTATCACAGGTGGTGGCGGTACATATACATTTACTCTTACAGATCCTTCTGCAACAGTAATTGCTACTGGTACACCAGATAATCCTTTAGAAATTCCTGCTGGTTCTGTAGCAGGTAATTATACTGTTAGTATTAGTGACCAATATGGTTGTGAGTATCCTTTAGGAACAATTAATATGTTATTAGCTGCTAATCCAACAATTGATGGTATTGAAGTTGATAACTGTAGTACATCTACAACGGTAACAGTGAATACAACTATTGGAGATTCATCAACTTTAGTTTACTCTATAGATGGTGGTGCAAATTACGTTTCTAATGGAGGTGTGTTTACAAATGTAGCTGTAGGTACTTACACTGTTTTTGTAAAAGATGGTAACGGTTGTACAGATTCATTCGCAACAGAAGTTTTCCCATCATTACAAGCATCAGCTACATTAGATGAGAGTTTAGGTTGTACTAATGATGCAGAGATTTTAATTGAAGCTTCTCAAGGTTCAGGTAATTATGAATATAGAATTGTTAATTCTTCTGCCACTGAAATTGTAGCTAGAACAGGTTTCACAACTTCAGTAAATGCAGTAGTAACAACTGCAGATACCTATACTGTAACTGTATATGACACTTATTCTGTTCCAGAATGTTTAAGACAATTTACAGTTGTGGTTGCACCAGCAATACAGCCAAACTTTACAGCTACGCCAACAGACGTAACTTGTAATGGTGGTGTAGATGGTGTTATTAAAATTACCGAAGTAAATAATGGTAATAATCCATTAACATATACAATATCACCAGCAGCAACTTATGATCCAGTTACAAATTCGTTCTCTGGTTTATCTGCAGGATCTTATGATGTTACAGGTACAGGGCCAAACGGTTGTGTAACTACTAGAACATCTATAGTGGTAGGTGAGCCAAATGTAGTAGCGTTTGCTACACCAGTTGTTAACCAATTTGGTTGTACATCAGATAATACTGCAAACAATGCAACTATTGTTTTAGATGAAACTAGTATAATAGGAGGTAGTAATACATATGCTACATATGAGTTTGAAGATGTAGCTACTGGTACTGTATTGCAAAGTGGTACAAATGCAACATATAACTATACAGAGTTTGCTGGAGGTAATGTTATTGTTCGTGTTATTGATGATAAAGGTTGTAGTGCAGAGCAAACAGTAACTGTAAATGCTTTTGATCCTTTAGTTTCTGCTGCTACAGTAGTTACAGATGCAATTAGCTGTATAAACGCAGGAGAGGAAATTAGAGTAGATGTTACAACAAATAGCACTACATATACTACAAACCCTGGTGATTATGAATATACATTATTACCTAGCGGTACACCGCAAGCATCAAATGTATTTGCAGATTTACAACCAGGTACACATACTATTTTAATAGAAAATACGGTAACAGGTTGTAAAATTACAACAGAGCATACGGTATCAGAACCTAATACTTTTGATGTAGATGTTGAGGTAATATCTAATGTTATGTGTTTTGGTGATGAAGGTCAAATTAGACTTACAATGAGTGATGCTACATATAGTGGTGCATTTACTATATTAGTTTATCAGACAAATGGTACTCCGGCAGATCCAACTGATGATGGAATTGCTTATAGAGGACCAGTTAACTCTGTAGATATGGGTCCAACAGCTCCTATTAATTTACCAGCAGGTAATTATAGAGTAGAGGTAACACAAGATGGTTTCCCTAGTTGTGCACAAAACAGAATAGTTACAATTACAACACCTAGTGCAGCTTTAGGTTTAGAACCTATAGTTACAGAAGATGTTGGTTGTACTAACGATATAGGTACGGCTAACATTAAACCAACTGGTGGTGTAGCTCCATACGACATTACTATTGTAAACAATGTTACTATGTTTACAGAAACAGTAAACAATGTAAATGCTTATTTATTTACAGGTTTACAAGCTGGTACGTATACAGTAGTAATTCAAGATGATTTAGGTTGTACAGTATCATTCCCTAATGAGTTTGAGCTTGTAGTTCCAGATCCTATATCAGGAACAATTACAAACACAGATTTAGTTTGTTATGGAGATTCTGATGCAACAGTAACCTTAACTGTAAACCCAAGAAATGTTACTACTACCTACAAGTATGTATTAAATAAATACACAGATGCTAGTGGTAGTACATTAGAAACAAGTAGTGTTAGTCAGTCTGCAGACACATTTGGTAATTTAAGTGCAGGTTTCTATAGCATAAGTGTTGTAGATGCTATGTACTGTGACTTTGAATCTTCAATTATAGAAATTGTAGATCCACTAGAACCAAATGCTAGCTTGGCTACAGAAACATCATTAGGTTGTACTACAGGTGCAGCATTAGAGTTGTCTGCTACAGGTGGTACTGCTCCTTATACTTGGAGTACAGATGGTGTAACATTTACAGCAATGAACAATGCAAACGGTCCAGGAACGCATTTGTTTACAGGCCTTTCAGATGGTACGTATCAATATTATGTTAGAGATAATTTTAACTGTATCTCTACTGTATCTAATGTTGTTGTTATAGATCCAATTGCACCTTTAACACTTGTTGTAGATGAAAGTGCAGCGGTTATTAATTGTAACGGAGAAAGTACAGCTGTAATTACTGCTAAAGCAGATGGCGGATTAGGTAACTATGAATACGGATTATTTACAGACGCTACGTTAACTAATCAAGTTAGAGCATACCAAACATCTGAAATATTTGCAGACTTACCAATGGGTACGTACTATGTAAATGTACAGAGTCAGGATTGTGAAACATTATCAAGTGTAATAAATATAACAGAACCAACACCATTAAATGTAGTACCAAATATTACAAATGTGAGTTGTAATGGTGATGATGATGGTAGTATTGTATTAAATGTTACAGGTGGTACAGGTAATTATCAATATGCAATATCTCCAGATCTTAATAAATTTGATGATGAAAATATGTTTGATGAGCTTGTTGCTGGTGATTACAGTGTAATTGTACAAGATGAAAATGGATGTTTTGATCTTATAGAGTTTACAATTACCGAACCAGTAGAGTTACAAATGAGTTTAGCATCTACACCAGAAATTTGTGCAGGTGAAGAAGATGGTACAATTACAGTAACTGTAACTGGAGGCACAGCGCCATACAGTACTAGTATAAATAGTAATGCTGATGCAGATTTTGTAGAGGGCAAAATGACGTATACAGATTTAGCAGCCAATAGTTATGTAATTTTTGTTAAAGATGCTATGGGTTGTATTACTAATGAAATTGTAGAAATTGCAGCAGGTGCAAACCTAACAGCATCGGCTGAGGTTATGTACGAGTGTACTGGTGATACTCCAAATAACAGTGTTGCTATAATTTTTGAAGATCCAACAGTTACAGCAGATGTACTGTATGGTTTAGATACTACAGACCCAGCATTAATGGTACTAGATCCAGACTTTACAAACTTGTCTCCTGGTATGCATTATATTACTATTGCACACGCTAATGGATGTATAAACACGGTAGATTTTGAAATAGAAGACTTTACACCATTACAACTAATTGCAGAGCAGCAAAGTATTAATGAAATTACAGCTTTAGCAACTGGTGGTAAACCAGGGTATACATACTACTTTAACGATGTTAATAATGGAGATGATAATACATTTTACATTAAAAAGACAGATACGTATACAGTAAGAGTTGTAGATGAAAACGGATGTGAATCTATACAAACCATATTTATGGAATTTATAGATATTGAAATTCCTAATTTCTTTACACCAGATGGTGATGGTCAAAACGATTTTTGGATACCTAAAAACATAGATCAGTTCCCAGATATTTATATTACTATTTTTGACCGTTATGGTAGAGAAGTATATAAATTAGAGGATAATGAACAAGGTTGGGATGGTTTATACCAAAATACAAATTTACCAACGGGTGATTATTGGTATGTTATTAAATTAAATGGTGAAAGTGACGAAAGAGAATTTATGGGTCACTTTACATTATACAGATAAGCAATTTTTAAATTAATATTAACCCTTCTAAATTTTTAGAAGGGTTTTTTATTTTGGCAAGCTTTTAAAATTGTATTTACTACATTTGAAAAATTATTACATAAATAAACTTTAAGGTTGGACTCCACCAAATTTGTATTATTTACCGCAGACAATAAATACGTAGTAGAGTATTTATTGCAACAACTTATACTTAGCGATAGTATTACAGAAGCCTTAATTTTTGAAGAGTACGACCTAGCAGTAGGTTTTAGAAAAATGCTTGCTAAAAACTGCAAATTAGACTGCTCTATAAATACGTATATAGAATAATTTTTTTGCTCTATTAAAAAACAATCTCTAAATTACTCTCTGTAAGAACTATCTTTTTTTATTGAAAGTAAAAACTTTTGTTTAATGTGAATATGTAATAAAAGAAGTTCATAAATAACTCAAAATATACCCAGATTTGAAAGATTATTTTTATGAGGTTGAGAAACCAAGAATTTTAAAAATTTTAATGTTTTTAAAGGAGTCTTTACCAAAAAAATGTACAAGAAGTAATTATCAACTTACGCAAAATTTATTGCATAAACCATTTAGTTACGAATTAAATCTTCAGGAAAAACTGCAAATAATTGCAGACGAAATGCGTGAGCACTTATTAATTAAAGAGCCCATAAGGATTTTAACACTCAACAATGTTGAAGCAGGAAAGTTTGAAATGATAGATAACTTTAATTGTATTTATATCAATGCAAATACAAATACTCAAAATTTTCATCAAAAAATAGCAATCTTAGCTCACGAAATGTCGCATTATTATTTAATGAGAAAACATAATATTAAAAAAGAGTTTTTAAAAGAGAATGAACTTTTAACAGAATTGAATGCCGTTTATTGTGGATTTGGATTTTTATTATATAACGGATATCACGAAGAAAAAGTAGAAATAGGCAATAAGATTCACAAGCACAAAGTTGGTTATATTAGTACTAAAGTTATACAGGAAACAATAATACAAACAGCTTATGTTAGAAAGCAAAATCCTAATCATATTATGAAAAACTTAGATTTAGGATTTAAAGACACAATTACTTTAAAGTTTAAACTAAAAAAATTAATTAAGGAATACAATTTAGCAATGGCTAATAAAAAACAATAATACATATGATATGTACCGTATACACACATAAAATTGGTGTAGATAAAATTGTAGAAGTACTAAAAAAAAGTATTTCTAATGTAAGTGTAAATACTACAGGAAACTCTAGTAAAGTAGTAGCAGAAACCAAAGGTGGTTTGTTTGGTAAAGGCAGTAAATTACTAATTAATTATAGAGAACGGTTACAGCCAGATTATCAAATTCATGCAACAGAAGATTGCCCTTTGAACGAGAACTTAAAAGGTTTGTATGGTTATATAAATTCTTTGCCTACCAATAAAGACAAAGTAAAAGGCTTGTGTTTAGCCAAAGTACAAACATTAAACGCAGAGTTTTCTATTCAGCAAGAGGGTACCATTAAAAACTTAAAAGAAATAATATTAGAGTTAGCACAAGAATTAGATGCCTTACTTTTTGTACAGCCAGATGCTCTAATTTCAAAATCTAATGGTCAGCATTTTTTAGATAAAAATTTAGACTTAATTATTGATGGTGATGGTAATTGTGAAATAGAGGAATTAGTCGTAAATATAGACTCTAAGTATTATGACAAACCTCAAACAGAAGCTACAGAGGACCAAAAATTAAGAAAAGAACAAAATGATGCCTTTATAGCATCAAAAAATATAAAAGTAAATAAGAATTTACCATTTGTAGAGAGTGAAGATAGTGTAGAAATTCGTTCAGCAAAAGAAATAGCAGAGCGTGTAACTATACTAGCTGTTACTAATTTTGTTGCATTTAATTCTATGTCGGGTTCAGATGCATTAGAGTATATAAGTAAATATAATTTAACTGATTTAGTAACACCAAAAGAATTAGATTTTTTACAAAACCCTACCGAAGACAAAAAAAGTCAAGAAACTTGGAAATGCGAGTGTATTTGGGTGCTTTTTTGGGCATTAGACAAGACAACAGAAATAGGTTTTCCTAACGCATTGGCTGACTTAAATAATATACCAACAGAGCAATATCCCGTAGGTAAAGATAAAGATCCTTGGAATTTTATAAACGCACAAACTAGTGTAAAAAGTACAGCAGAAATATTAAATGCAAACGACTTATATTACCGTTTAGATTGGGCTTGTGTAGACGCAAGAATTAATGGTTTACAAATAGAAGAAGTTCACCCAGGCGTAGTTTACGAGCGTCATTACGCACTAAACTGGCTTATAAATTACAACAATGCCCAGTGGGATGATGTTAGTTGCGACACTTAAAATTTTAAATTAAATAAAAATCTAAAAATATGCCTAGAGCTATTATTTTAACTATTGTTGTATTTGCTGCAATTATAATTTTTTCTGTTTTTATTATTCCTAAAAAGAAAAAGAATAATATAGCAGTTGTAAACGACACTAAAAGTTTAAAGTCCAACAAGGTTTCTGTTGCTAATAAAAGTCTGTCTTATGCAGATAGACTTTTAGCAACCAAAAAATATTATCCTTTTACAAGGTGGCATACTAACTTTACAGAGTACGGTATGGAGCAGTACACAGAGGAAAATTGTAGTGCAGCAAGGCATATTTTTAATACCTTAATTGCTAATTTAATTACTTTAGGAGAAAATGGAAAAGAAATAGAGAAAGTTTCCTTTTTTGAAACTGCTGTAACTGAACTAAATAATTTAAATAGTAATGCTGACGGTTTAATAGAAACCGGAGAAAGAGAAGATTTATGTGAGCTTATAGATCATATTACACTAGCAGCTGATTTAAAACCAGATGATTATGCAGATGGTGAAGGATTAGCCGATTTATGGAGAGAATGGTAAGTTTTAACTAAAAAAATAAGATGAAAACACAGGACCTAAAAAATAAACCAACAGATAAATTAAAAGGAGAACTAAAAGGGTTAAAAGTAATTACAACTGCATTAACAATTGTAGTCTCTTTTTTAATTATTATATGTATTTATGGTTTAGTAGCCAAAGGTAATAATGCTGTTTTTACTCCCTTGTTAGTTGTTGCTTTCTCTACCGGAAGTATGATTCCTTTAAACTATATGAATATGAAAAAAATAAAAAAAGAATTAGAGTCAAGAGGGGTAAATTAAACTTTCTTAAATACAAAGTATAGACTAAAACTAGTACCAGTTTTTTTCAAATATAAAACTATACACTACGCATATAAAAGCATTTTTTTAGTTAACAATATTTACTGTATTTTCAATATTCAGTTTAAATAAAATAGTAGAAGAATGAGTGACACTGTTCATGGCGATGAAAAATCTAAAGAAGAAATTGAAAAATTAGCACAACAAGCAGAAAGTGGTGCGTATAAAATTTACCCAATACTTAAACCGGGAGACTGGGTTGGTATTAAGGCAGGTGCTGTAAAATCTAACTTAATAGGTACAGAAGAAGATTTAAAAGTTGTTGTAGGTTTTGGGTATGATACTCCAGATAATTTTGTGTTTTTAACTCATCAGCATTTAGAAAAATTAGATCCTGATGAAGTTTTACAAGAAGCTTTTAAAAATTTAGAAGAATTTGAGACAGAATTCACTGCAGTAGAGAAGCTAGACAATAAAGTTTTAACTTCTAGCGGACTAGATTTTTGTAGTGAACGCATATTATCTGCAAAACATATGCGTAAAGCACATGAAATGTTAGGTGCAGAAGAAATTTTGGTTAGTATACCTAGACGAACTTGTATGATGGTTGTTGCTAGGCACGCAGATACACAATTGTTAGGCACATTTATAAACTTGCACGTTGGTACTTGGGAAGATGACAGTTACGGTAATGCTCCTATTGCAAATTTACTTTTTGTGTTAAAAGAAGGCCAAATAGTGGGTACAATTCCTTTAGAAAAATAATTTTCCTTATTTTTTTATCTAAAAATCAATAATTACAAAAGATGATACATTTAATTGTAGGAAACACTGGTTCTGGTAAAACAACCTACGCTAACAAATTAAAAAATAAAACTGGCGGAATTGTTTTTTCAATAGATAAATGGAATAACACATTGTTTCTTGCAGATAAAAAGCCAGAAGATGGTTTAGAGTGGTTTTTAGAACGAATAAATAGGGCAGAAGAGTTAATTTTAAACTTGGTAACACAGCTGCAAAACACTAATGTAGATGCTATTTTAGATTTAGGGTTATCTAAATTAGAACACAGAGAAAAGTTTAGAAGATTTGCAAGTGAAAATGATTTTAAACTAACAACTCATTTTTTAGATATACCCAAAGAAACCAGACTAAAAAGGGTATTACAAAGAAATACAGAAAAAGGTGAAACGTTTGAGTTTGAAGTTACAAAAGAGAATTTTGACTTTATGGAAACTTGGTTTGAAAAACCAAGCGCAAACGAAATGAAAAATGGAATTGTTATTACAGCGTAATAACAGCTAAAAAATATATACAGATGATTGCAATACGTTTAGACGAAAAAATAGATGGAGAAGTACAAAATCTAATGATAGATACTTTTGAAGTTGTTGGTGCTAATAAAGGTAATTTAACTACTGATGATTTATTAAAAGGAGAAGAAAAGCTAGAACAAGTATTTTTTAAAGTAAAAGAAACTGGTTTTTACAAAGAAATAAAGGTTGTAAGCCTTGTTAAGGCATTAAATATAGAGTTTCAGGAGAATAATAATACTATTGAAGATGTACTTTATAAAGCTTGGTCTACTATGGTTGCTACAATGAACAAGGCTACATCACAAGAAGATTTTAATGCTAAGTTTGCGTTATTTGTGCCGTTGGTTTTAAAAAAAATGAACGAATTTAAAGCACAAGCAAGCTAATTAGATTTTTTACTTTTTAAAATAGATGTATGAACAACTTGCTCTATGAGGTTAAATATGCTGTAGAAACACATTTTAAATTTCTTCAGGACAATTATAATTTTACACCTTTTGAGCAGGTTTCGTTAGCATATGAATATCACTTTAAAGCAAATGATAGCGCAGGTAATTTTATAAATATTCATATAGAGTTAATAGCCTCTACGCCAATATGGGTAAATTTTAATGGTGTTTATATAGAAAACTTAATTACAGATAACCTTGTAGATAAGTACAATATAGAGTTGCATAATTTGTATGATAGTAACTTTAATAAATACTTAAAAACAAAAGATACAAAGTATATAAGTGCCAATATAGATAACTATAATTTATATGGTAACACTATAAATAACAACCGTTTACAGCGTATTGCTGAACTAATAAAAGAAGATTTTTATAAATTAGTTAGTGCTAGTAAAAAATATAAGGATCTTAAGGAGGAGGAAGCTGTAAAACAAAATCAGCAAATAAATTCTAATACGCTTAAAGAGTTTGCATTACTGGCAAACTCACAAGAATTTAAAGAGAAATTTATTAGTAACAACGTATTAATTGTAGATACAGATAAATGCCAAATAGACATAACATCTATAAAAGAACTGAAAAGTTTAATAAATACATTAACAAAAAATAAAAACAATGTAGTAATTGACTGTCATTTTGTTAATTAATTTAATTATGATTACTTTTTATTGTGTTTTACTGTATAATTCTAATCATTTTTCTTTCTTTTTTAATAAATGTTGTATAACTTAACTATCTAAGTAACTCCTTAATTTTGTAAGTTATATATGGCTATAGTGGCAAGTTCAATATTTGTAATAATAGGATTATTTTTAATTCTTGCTTTTCTTTACATTTTAATTAGAAATGGAAAGATAAAAAGAAACGGAATCCTAACTACAGCTAAAGTGGTATCTATATCTCTAGAAAAAGGTTCTGAAAATGAAGAAGGATTTTCTGGTGTTATAAAGGTACCTGTGTATAGTTTTGAGTATTATAAAAACGGAAAATTGCAAAGCCATAGAATTAAAGGAAGAAGTAATTCTAAAGTAGAAATAGGAGATGTAACTCCTGTTTATTATAATCCTAAAAATCCGCCAAAGGATTACTATTTGCCAAAGAAAGACTTTTTTATAAAGTATGTTTTTTTAGTAATAGGATTTGTTTTTTTTGCTATTGGTATCTCCAAAGGGTTTGATTTTTATAGCAATTATTTTTATGTATTTGGCATTCCTAATATAGATAAAGAAGGCTTCTTTATTAGAATATTCTTTGTGTTTTTAGGGTTTATATTGTGGTCTTCTATTACAAGGATAATTAACAACCTTATTTTTAAAAAGAAAAATAAGGCCGTTGATTTACAGCATAAAAATTACAAGGAATCTATTTGATTCCAATCTGTTTTTTGGTACTCATCAATCCATTCTTTTGGATAGGTAGCATACAAGTCTTTTAATAGTTTCTTGTTAGTATCTGATTTTTTAAAATCCTTGTAAAAGCTACCTAATAACCAAACGTTAGTATTTTTTAAATTTAACTTATGCAGATTATATAAAACTTCTTTAGAGCTAGTATTAGTATCTAAAAGTAAAAGAACTAAAGAACCAGAAGTTATAAAATCGCTCTTAAAATAAAGAGATAACTCATTTTTAATACGACGCATTATTGTTTCGTTTTCTAAAAACTGAATAAAGCGAGCTCTCTTTTTACGTAAATTAGGAAATGTTGTATATGAACCACATAGGGTAATAAATTTTAGGCTTTCTGTATAATCTTCATAAGCGGTATCGTAAACACTATCAGCATTTTCGTTATTTATTATTCCAAATAAAAAATATAAATGAGTTGGGTTTAAAAATGTATTATCTAAATCGTTATCATCAATATTATGAGCTACAGCCTTTAAAAATAAAGGATAATGTTTTTCTAAGGGTTTATATATGTTTCCAAGTTTAAGTTGGTAGTAAAATGCCAAATAAATATCTTCATCATCAATTTTAGACATTTTAGAACTCATTACACGGTTTATTTCATAATGATAAGAAGGATAAAACTGCCCTTGAAAATTGTTTTCATAAGCTTCTTTTTCACTAGCTATAAAATGCTTTATAATACCAATATTGTCTTTTTTAATTTCTGCAGCAAAATTTAAATTGCCGTATAATTCATTTTGTTTCTCTAATAAATCGTTTTTCATTTTATACGTTAAATTAACTTTTGTTCTGTATAATTTTAAATTGATATTTTTAAATAGTATCTACTAAATAGTTTTTTGTAGCTTTATTTGCTAGTCTTTTTGCTTTAGTTTCTTGGGTATTAAAAGGGGAAGTGTTAGAAAGAGAAACACCTAATTCTTTCTCTATTTTTTCTTTAGAAATCTCCAATGCTTTATGTATAAATAAAGGGTACATATCTTTAAAAAACCAGTCTTGCAGATTGTTGTAAAACTTATTATCAAAATCGTAAAAAGTATTTTTTGTGCTTATCTCGTATTTTTTATCATTTAAAATAAAAGAGTAGTGTAAGGCAATAATTATACTAGTGTTGGCACCTTCTTTATCATCTGGCCAGTCATAAATTAAAAATATAGCATTATCTACGCCAATTTTAGGAGTAACTTTTTTAGTCACTTCTTTTTTGCTAGTAATCTCAAAGCCGCCACCAGTGGTTATTTTTAGTATATGTTCTGGATAATCCATTATATTTTTTGTTTAAAAATATAAGAATTATGTATTGGTTATAAATGCCTTTTGTAAGTGTTACTATTTGTTTTGTATTTGCTATTTAGATGTTAAAAATATTCCTGTTTTAAAATGAAAAGGTTAGCTTCGTTTTTATAAGAACGCATACCGCATACATGAAATATTGCTTTTTAAATAATAGTTTAATATACAGTAGTTTACTCTTTTTAGTGTTAAGTTGTACACAACCTAAAAACAACCTAGTAGAGTTTAATAACACTATAAAAATAACAGACAGTCTTTCGCAATTTAAGTCTGAAAAGTCAATACAAATATTAGATAGTTTACAAACTAATTTTATAGGAATTACACCTGAGCAAGAAGCTTTAATTCTGTTTAAAAAAGGCGAAATATACTATGTTAACAATATGTATTTAGAGGCTATAACTGCACAAAAAAAAGCAAATAGCTTATTTACAGCCCAAAAAGATTTTTACAACAAAACAAGGAGTTTAATAACGCTTAGTGCTGCCAATTTGCGTTTTAAAAATCTAGAGAAGTCTCAAGAATACGCTTTAGAAGCATTAAGCAATGCTACAGAGTTAAAAGACAAAAGACTGCTGGCTAAAGCTAATAATTTATTGTTTCAGTTACATTTTACTTTAGAAGATTACCCTAAAGCTTTAAGCTACATACAAAAGGCAGATAGCCTTTTTACCTACCAAAAAGATACAACATCTGTTATTGCTATAAAAAGTAATATTGCAGCCATTTATTTAAAGGAAAAAAATTATAACAAAGCCTTAGAGGCATACCAAAAAGCACTGCAATTAGGACAATATACCAAGTCACCCCAAACCTTAGTTAAAATTTTAAATAACATAGGTTTTACGTATATAGAAACAGAAAATTATGCATCTGCAGCAAAGTTTTTACAAGCAGCTATAAAGGTAAATAAAAGCATTACGGCTAAAAACGGTGCGCCATATAAAGGCTTAGGGTATACTTACTTTTTAAATAACAATTTTATAATTGCAGAAGGCTATTACAAACAATCGTTAGAAATTTACCAACAGAATAAAGACACGCCACAACAAATACAAATTTTAGACAAGCTTATAACTATTGCCATACGTACTAATAAGCCAGAAGATGCACTTGCGTATCAACAAAAAAGAGATGTACTACAAATAGAGCAGCATAAAAAAGAAACAGAGCGTTTATTAAATTTTTCTAATGTAAAATATAAAACAAAAGAAAAAGAGGCTGAGTTACTATTTTTAAAGCAAATTGCTGCTAAAAACAGAATGCTTTACGGTAGTTTGTTTGCTGCGTTATTGTTACTATTGGTTTTGTTAGGTGCCTATTTGTACATTACAAAACTAAAGGCAGCCAATAAGGCATCACAACTAGAGCAGAGCTTGCTTAGAATGCAAATGAATCCGCATTTTATATTTAATACACTTGCCGCAATACAAAATATTACTTTAGAGAAAGACCCTATAAAATCATCTAACTACATAGCTAAATTTGCTAAATTAATTCGTCAGAATTTTGACTATGTACGCAAAGAATCTATTAGTTTAGAACGAGAAATTAATATGATTTCTAACTACATAGAAACACAACAATTACGTTTTGATTATGCTTTTAATTACGTTTTAAATGTTGCTACAGATTGTGATGTACATACTTTAAAAGTACCACCAATGTTGTTACAACCGTTTTTAGAAAATGCTATAGAATATGGTTTAAAAGAAAAAAAGCAAGGCGGTATTTTAGAGTTATCAATTTATAAAGAAGATGCTAAATTGTGTTTTGTTATTACAGATAATGGTTTGGGAAGATCACATCAATCTAAAACAAAAAAAAGTAAAGAATTGCACGCTACAGATGTTTTTATAGAACGATTAAAATTGCGTAAAAAAGCAGAAGAAAAGAGCTTTGTAATTGAAGATTTATTTAACAAGGATAACCAACCTATAGGAACAAAAATAGCCTTTAAATTAAGTATTACATGATAAAAGTAGTTATAGTAGAAGACGAGTTTAATGCTCAAAATACCTTATCTAAATTACTAAAATACACTCAAAAAGATATAGATGTAATAGCAACAATAGATACGGTTAATGATGCTATTCTATTTTTAAACGAAAATACACCAGATTTAGTTTTTATGGATATAGAACTAATTGGAGGTAATGCATTTACAATATTAGATGCATTAGATAAAATATCTTTTAGAATTATTTTTACTACTGCTTATGATGATTTTGCTATACAAGCTATACGTGTAGATGCTATAGATTATTTACTTAAACCAATAGATTCTGATGAGCTTACAGCGTGTATAGACAGGTTTAGAACTTTATACAAGCAAGATAAGAAGGTGCTTAGTTTAGAAATGAAAATTCAGGATTTAGAAACTAAGGACGAGCATAAGAATTTATTAATTAAAACCACTCAAGAGCAACACATATTGCCTTTAAATGACATCATTAGGTGCCAGTCTGATGGGAGTTACACTATTTTTTATACAGCAGATAAAAAAATAATGAGTGCCCGTAATTTAAAGTATTATGAGAATATTTTAAGCGAACAAATATTTGTTAGAGTACACCAATCTCACCTTATAAATATAAATTATATAGAGTCTATTGTGCTAAATAATATATTATTAAAAGACGGAGAAAAAATTCCGTTAGCCTCTAGAAAAAAGAGCTACTTAAAACAGTTTTTAGCCAATTTGTAAACGGATTTAAAACAAAAAACAACGCTTGTAAAACCGTTTATCACATAAGTGTGTTTTAGTGCTATTTTAGAATCATAGATTATTAAAATTAACACTTAAAACATACAATTATGGGACTTAAAGAAAAGAAAATTACAAAAGCATTTCAAGACGAAAAATTACCTGCATTAAAGGAGCAAATTATAAAAGCAGCTGGCTTTGATGTTCCTTTAGAAATAGAATGGGAAACATTATTTGAAGACCGTTTTACGCATTTGTATATGGATACATATTCTCAAATTTATTTTGAGCCATTAGTAGAAGCTTTTACAGCAATTACTGCAGATGATATGGGTAAAGAAGCATTACAAGAAGGGCTTAAAAAAGTTGTAATTGTAAACAGAGATAATCACCACAATCCAGAAAGAGCTTATACTTTTACAGATGGTGTTTTAGAAGTAAATCACTGCCCAGTAAGTAATGCTCCAGATGTTAGTAGCAGAGTAAAAGTACTTACAAATTTGTTAGAGAATAACTTGTAAAATATAAGTTATATGCAAACTACTCTAAGAGATTTAACACAAGGAGAAATAAATAATTTAGAGCTAGATTTAGATTTGGCGTATTCTATTTGTAAAAAATATGAACCTGATTTTAGTGGTTCATTTACAGCTATTCTGTTAACCAAAGTTTTTGGACTTTGGTTAACAGATTCGTCAAATTTTGTAGCTAATGAAGATATAGCAGACTTTAACTCTAAATGTCTAACCAAACCAACGCCTAAAATGGTAGAGTTTGGTTTAGGAAGTGCTTACGGCGAAGTCCTAAACGAGGAGTTTGGTACCAGTTGGAAGCATATTACAGATGAGTATGGTGCAGAAATTTGCATTCGTAATGAAGATCCTGTGTATACTACTTTCCCTTATACAATAGTTCAAAAAAGAATAGATTCTAAAGAAACTTCTTTTTTTGAGCCTATAATGGAAACTATGAGGTATAACATAGGTAAAAAATAAGAGGCAATTATTTAATGGCAGATGATGATAAGGGAAAAGTAGACCTGCAAAAGTTAATAGTAAATAACACCTATGCAGGTTTATTGTTGTTTTATAGAGATTGTGATTTAGATGAATCATTAATTTCTAAGTACAAAAAAAATCAAATTTTAAAAGAAGAAGGCTTTACAGACGTATCTGCATTTAGTGCAGGCTTGTCTAAAAAGGTTAGGTTTACAATTGCAAGTAACAAAGCCATAAATATGGCTAAAATTAATCCGGATGTAGCTAAGTTTGGCTTTTATGTAGTTAGGGCGCCTGGCTTTTTTAAAGTGTTAGATGTATATAAAACAGGAGATAAAACACATATTATTTTACTTCATATAGATAAAGATTATGTTGTGTTTTTTAAAAGGAGCAACATGTCTTTAGACGAACAAATTATAAACTTAGCAAAAAAGAGATTTTCAAGAAATTTAGTAGCAGATTATAATGTGTTTTTATATGAAGAAGAATGGCTAGAGAGAACCAAAAACCCTATAGGAATGACAGATGATGGAGAGCTTTTTTTACTTACAGCCAATAAATAAAACTAAAAAAACCAAGATTAACACTTAAAAATGTAAATGGAAAACGAAAAAAATAACCAAGAATTAAATATGGCTGACTTTAAGATAATAGAGAAATTAAAACCACAATCTTTTAATGATTTAGTTGAAAATTATGCAGGTTTGTCTTTTGAAAAACAATATATTTTTGGCGATGTAATAGGAGATAATGGTTGGCAACTAGATATGGGTAAAGCTACTATTGCTTTTGGAGAGTTATCTTTTCCAATACAAGTAATAGGTTCATTATCTTTTAATACAAGTTCTTGGATGTGGGGCTGGGCAAACACGCAAAGCGGAATTCCAGAAAATTTATTGCTACAGTCTAATAAGTTGAAAGAATTTGGAGAAGAACATGCAATTAATGAGCTTATAGAACCTCATTTTAATGTAGATGAAAATTTTGAGCATAAAATGGGAATGGTTGCTTGTGGTTTGTTTAACTCTAAAAGCTATTACTGTGCTAATTACGGACAAGGAACATTGGTTGTAACTATAGATGATAATAAAATACCAGCAATAGATAAGAGCAAACTAGAGAAGGTTTTAACTGTATTTCCTCAGTTAATAAGCTCTATAAGTATAGCGCACGTGAGTGCTTTAAAAAACTATTTAATAGATCGTGACTTTAAGCTTAGTATGTCTGATAAGGAGATAAAAGGAGAAAAAGATGGTAAAGTAGTTACGGCTGAGTTTGATGATTTAGGAAGGTTACAGTCCTTAAGTGGTAAACTTTAAATATTAGAATCCAACTAAACCAAATAAGTAAAGCTCTGTAGCGTAAATGTTACAGGGCTTTTTATGTTTTAAGTATTTAAATAGTATCAAAATTGAATAATAAACATTACTTTCTTAATTAATTTTTTAGTTTTATTTTCTTAAAAATTAATCTGATATCAAACTAAATAAATGAACAACCAATTAAGTCTAATTAAAACTAAAATTTACGATAAGTGTAAATTCACCATAACCAACTTTATATTAGAAGAAGAAAGTAAGGAATATGATGCTTGCAGGTTTTTGTTAAGCGGACACGTTATTATTAGCAGAAACTCTAAAATAACACCTAAAAAACTTGGTCAGTTTGTTACGTTTTGGAAACGAAGTAAAAGTGGACCAATAGAGCCGTTTAATTATACAGATAACATAGACTTTTTTATTGTAAACGTAGCAGATCAAGATAATTTTGGACAGTTTGTTTTTCCTAAATCTGTTTTACTAAAAAAAGGAATACTATCTACAGAGAAAAAGGAGGGTAAAAGGGCATTTAGAGTATACCCTAGTTGGGTTGTGCCAATAAGTAAACAGGCTTTAAAAACCAAAGAGTGGCAATTAAAATATTTTTATATTATTAATGATGAAATCAATCTAGAGGAGGTTAATGCTCTTTATAGTTAGTTCATATAAGTTAAATTAATTCCCTGTAAAAAGGGTGGTGTTTTCACTAGATATAGGCTTATAATCCTAGTGAAATAGTTACATCTTTGGAGTATCTAAATATTGTGAATCACGGTATTGTAATACAACATTAAAAAGATGGTATGAAACTTAAACACACTTTATCTCTAATATTACTAGCAGCTTTGTTTTTTACTTCTTGTAAAGACCGGCAATATGCTTCTAACATACAAACCAACTATGTAACTAAAAGTAAGGGAGATATTTTTATGAGTAGTAGAATAGAACTATTAGAAGATACCATTAGAGACTTAAAAAAAGAGGTAGCTTCTTTAACGTCTTATAAATCAAAGGTTGTAAGCGGAAAATTAATATTTGGAGTAGAAGTTGCAACTTTTCAGCCTTGTGGCAGTGATAAAATATTCTGGATTACAGATAACTCTAAAGAAACAGGTAAATTAGAAAAACTGTACTATGCCTTAACAAACGGTAAAGATCCATACTCACCAATTTATGCTAAAATTGAAATAATAGATAAAGGCAAGGATAAGTATGGTTTTGCAGCAGATTACAATGGTACATACGAGTATGTTAATGTTTTAGAGGTAAGACATATAAAGTCTTCAGATTGTAAATAAAATTATAGATTGATGAAAAAAATACTTTTACTCTTATTTTTAGGTATACAATTTGGCTTTGCGCAAACAAGTGTTAAACAAATTAGCTTGTCAGACGCCGCATTGCAATTAACCAAGGATAATGTAACCTACGATCCTAGCTATTTTTCTATAGATTATCCTAATGGTGATGTGCCTAGTGATAAAGGTGTCTGTACAGATGTTATTATTAGAGCGTACCGAAAATTAGGAATAGATCTACAAAAAAATGTGCATTTAGATATGAAGTCTAATTTTAATGTCTACCTAAAATTATGGGGTTTAAAAACTACAGATAAAAATATAGATCACCGCAGAGTACCTAATTTAATGACCTATTTTAAAAGAAAAGGAGAAGAAAAATTAATATCTAAAAAAGCAGAAGATTATGTTGCTGGCGATATAGTTTGTTGGAATTTAGGAGGAGCCACTACACATATTGGTATTGTTGTAAATAAAAAATCTAAAGATGGTAAAAGAAACTTAATTGTACACAATATTGGAGGTGGCCAAGTTTTACAAGATTGCCTTTTTTCTTTTAAAATTATTGGTCATTATAGGTATAAAATATAGACTTTATTACCCTGTAAACTGCTAGTTTGTTTTTACCATAAGTAGGTTATTTTTAAGCACTAAATATCTTCAACTTTGTTACCTTAATATCTGTAAAGAACCAACAGGTAAACGTTTAATTTATATGCGTATTTATAAAACTATTACATACTTCTGCTTTTTTTTGGTAATGTGCTCTTGCGCAACACTAAAAAATACACCTACGGCAGCAAATAGGGTAGAGTTAACAGCAGATAATTTACATTTAATAAATAGTACATATCAAAATAACATAAAAAATACGACTTACGCTTCAGAGTTTTTTTGGGGATCTTTTTTTAGCAAAAAGGAGAGTGATGCTGTTTTTGGTAATGAGTCCAAAGAAAAACCACCTTTTTTTATCACACTAAAAGCAGTAAACAAAAAAAGAATAAATGCAACTGTTACGGTAAATGATAGTGTTTTAAAAACAATAAAAATTAGAGGCCGAATTAAAAATGGATACTTTGAACAAAACAGAAAAATGTATATTATTCCTATTGCAATTATAAATGTTGCTTATTCATCAAAATTTAGAATAGGACTAATGAGTAATAGTAACGTTACTACAGATTTCCAAAAGATAGAAACAGGAACGGTCTACTTTTTTCATCCATTTAATAACAATATTGCTAGTTATAATTTAGAACATAAAAAAACAGCTAATTTTATTACAGCTCAAAGAGTTTTTAAGTGAGATACAATTAAAACAACAAAAATAGATACAAAATAAAAGTAATTAATAGCAGTTACAAATACTAAAAAGGCAATATAAGATGTTTTACATTATAATAATTATACTAACTATAATTAGTGCATTAACACTAGGTATGTTTAGGAAAAATGCTGTAACACAACCTAAAAAATATATAGTTGTAGTGTCTGCTATAGGCTTAGTTGTGAGCCTAATAATGGGGCTTTATATAGGAACCGCGTATACTCACGGTTTTGATATTCCGTGGTGGTTTTTTAGTATTTTTTTTTTATAATGATACTAGTCCCGTGCCTTATTTTAGTTGCATTAGCACAATTAAAATTAAAAGTAAAAAAGCGCAGAGATTAAAAAAGTAATACTAGAACAGTAATGAAAGACGATTTAAATAATAAAAACTTAGATATGGATAACGAAGAGTTAGAAGATGATATGCAAGTAAGAACTAAAACTGCAGTAGCAGAACGTATTTTAGGTTTGCTAGCAATTATAGGTAAGGTTCATCAAGGACAAGAACCTAGTTTTAAGTCTTGGGTTACCAATAATGGCATAAATAATTACTTGTCTTTTAAAGAAACAGAATTTATAAATTCAGTAGAGCCAGAAGAAAATGACATTGTAAACTTTAGTTGGCGAGCAGAGGCCTTAACATCTTTGTTTTGGGCTGTAAATTTAATAGAAGAAATGCCAGCCTTAAATACACAGTTTGATGTGTACAGCATTAGAGAGCTTGCCGAAATAATAGGCACCCCTAAAGCATTTATAAAATCTGTTACGCTAAGGTCTGATGAGGATTTAATGGCCATGGAAACAGAGTTGTACAATCAGCATTGGCGAGTAAGAGACGCACAATTATTTGGTAAAGAAATGCCAGAAGAATTAAACCCTAGTGTTGTATATGAAAGAAGATATGCACTTAGTTGGATAATTGGCTATGGTGATGATTGGGACAGTGTGCCAACAGACACCTAAAAATTATAATTAGTATGTTAATACAGTAAAAAACACAAGGCGTTAAATCTATGGTAAAATAGAACAATACGCCTTGTATCACTTCATAAAAAAGTCTAATTAACGTATCTTGCAGGCTTCATTTAAAGATGAATCTTATGCAAGACAATAAAACACTAAATTATATAAAAGATGTAGTAGCAAATATGCCAAAAGATTGGTTAAACTTAACTACACATCGTCTAGATATTTACAATGAAGAACTAGCTAAAGTTCAGTTTTTAAATGAGCTAGAGGCTTTATATGTAGCAAATAATAGTACTACAACTGCTTTAAGTGAGTTACACACTGCTTATGACTACATTAGACTAGGTCATCCTTTATCTTGTGTGCTAGAGTGGGGAATAGCAAAACTACACGGTTTAGACACACAAAATGTAATAAGTTTTGACTCTAACACTGTTCCTGTTTTATCAATATTGCGTAAAAATTTATTTGATAAAAAAGAAACTCAAATACTATATACAGGTGAGTTGCCAGCTAATTTTAATGTAGATGTTATTGAAAACGTTTATGGCTACAATTTCAACCTAAAAAAAATAAATAGCGCTAATGATGTTACTGCTTTTAATGGTAGTACCGTTTTTATTGAAGATCAGAAAACCATTGGTGCAGTTACCTTAAATTCTAACATAGATTTTTACATAA
>NZ_JBDVAA010000004.1:0-9902 GCF_039943695.1 Cellulophaga sp.
TTACATTGCTCCTAATAATGATGATGCAGCAACATATTTAGCAAACGATGGAGTAAATAGTGCTTATTTAGATGGTTTAACACCAAATAATCACGATGGTGAGGACACACCAGATTATATAGATTTAGATAGTGATAATGACACAGTTCCAGATAATAATGAGGGTAACGACTTTAATTTTGACGGTATTCCAGATCAGACATACACTACTATAGATACAGATGGTGATGGTTTAGATGATGGTTATGAGGGATCAGATGTAAACGATGGTTTTGATGTAAATGATGAGATCAACGATCCAGCAAATGATTTACCAGATACAGATGGTACAGAAGACGTTAACTACAGAGATTTAGATGACGATGGTGACGGTATAAATACACCAGATGAAGATGCAAATGGTGATGGTAACCCAACAAACGATGACGCAGATGGTGACGGAACTCCAGATTATTTAGATCCAGATAATACACCAGATGAAAATGCAGTAGTAGTTATGCAAATGGTTACTCCTAATAGCGATGGTAAAAATGATTTCTTATGGATAGATAATGTAGAGCTAGTTCCTAATAATACATTAAGAATCTATAACAGATGGGGTATTGTAATTTTTGAAGCTGATGGTTATAACAACATTAATAATGTTTTTGATGGTAAATCTAAAGGAAGATCTACTGTAAAAGCAGGTGAAGTTTTACCTTCAGGAGTATACTATTACATCTTCAATTACGAACAAAACGGAAATAATAATACCGATAGTGGTTATCTATACGTAAGTAAATAACATAATTAATATCATAAAATGATAAAAAGAAGCATTCTTGCAACAATTATATTAGTAATACTTGTTTTAGACAGTGTTAGTGCGCAACAAGACGCACAATACACACAATATATGTTTAATACATTAGCTGTTAATCCCGCATACGCAGGATCTAGAGGTCAACTAAGTATTGCTGCATTATACAGATCTCAATGGGTAGGATTAGATGGTGCGCCAAAAACTCAGACTCTAAATTTACACTCGCCTATACGAAACAGTAATTTGGGATATGGCGTATCTATAGTTAATGATGAAATTGGAGATGGTGTAGTTCAGGAAACTTATGTTGATGGGACTTTATCTTACACATTAAAACTTGCTCAAGAAAGAAAATTATCTTTTGGACTTAAAGTAGGTTTCAATAGGTTAAACTTAGATTTTGACAAACTAAGAAAAATAGATGATGAAGTAGTAGAAACAAATAATATAGATAATAGATTCTCTCCTAATTTTGGACTAGGTTTTTACTACCATACAAATAAATTTTACTTTGGACTTTCAGCTCCAAACTTGTTAGAGACAGATCATTTTGATAGTAGCAATTCAGATTCAGATGATGGTGTACAGTTTTTATCTCAGGATAAAATCAATTTATATGCTATAACAGGTTATGTGTTTGACTTAAATAACGATTTAAAATTTAAGCCAGCATTATTAACAAAAGTCGTAAGTGGAGCACCTCTTCAAGTAGATTTATCAGCAAACTTTTTATATAATGAGAAGTTCTCATTTGGTGCAGCTTACAGATGGGATGCTGCAGTAAGTGCAATGGCTGGTTTTCAAGTGTCAGACCAAATTATGTTAGGCTTAGCTTATGATAAAGAAACTACAGAATTAGGAGGAACTCAATTCAATGATGGTTCTTTTGAGGTGTTTTTAAGATTCGAACTGGTTAGAGCTTTTGAAAAGCTAGTTTCACCTAGATTCTTCTAAAAAAATAAAATTTACAAAATGATTAAGAAAATTATAGTTTTACTTGCTATACTATTTTTTACTGTTGGAAATATTGATGCCCAAGAGAGATTAATAGAAAAAGCAAATGATAAATACAAAAGTTACGCTTTTAGTCCTGCTATAGATATTTATACTAAAGTTATAGAAAAAGGATTTGTATCTGCTGAATTACTAGGTAAATTGGCAAACTCATATTACTTTAATGCAGATTATAAAAAGGCAGCAGATATATACAAAAGGTTAGTAGCAGAGTTTGAATCAGATGTTACAGCAGAACAATATTTTAAATATGCGCAAACACTAAGGACACTAGCTCAGTATGATGAATCTAATGCTATTTTAGAGAAGTTTTATGATGTAGCCTCTTCAGGAGAAAAAGCTTTATTTGCAAAAGATACAATCGCATCTTCTGCAAAAATCAGAGAAAATTTAGATAAATTTAAAGTATCTACTTTTAAGTACAATAGTGTGCATAACGAGTTTGCTCCAACATTTTATAATGAAGGACTTCTTTTTTCTTCAGATAGAGATACGGGTAACTTAGCAAAATATAGACATACTTGGAACTCAAGAGATTTTTTAGACCTATATAAAGTAAATGCAGATAGCTTGTCTTTAAATAAAGTTGTAAAATTAGATAAAAATATAAATACTAGATATCACGAGTCAACATCTACAATTACTAAAGATGGTACTACTATGTATTTTACACGTAATAATTATAAGGACGGAAAGCGTGTACAAGATAAAAATGGTGTAGTAAGATTAAAAATATTTAGAGCAGATTTTATAGATGGGGTTTGGACAAATATTACAGAGTTGCCTTTTAATAGTGACGATTACTCAGTAGCTCATCCTACATTAAGTAATGATGAAAAAACATTATATTTTGCTTCTAATATGCCTGGTACTTTAGGTTTGTCAGATATTTTTAGTTCTAGTATTAATGATGATAATACTTATGGGACACCTGTAAATTTAGGAAGTAAAATTAATACAGAAGAGAGAGAGACTTTTCCTTATGTATCTAATGAAGATATTTTATATTTTTCTTCAGACGGACATCTTGGTTTAGGAGGGTTAGATATATTTGCAACCAAAATTGCAAATAATACACTTAATGGATCTATTGTAAATGTTGGTGAACCAGTAAATAGTAATATGGACGATTTTACCTTTATTTTTGATAGTGAAAATAGAAACGGATATTTTGCTTCTAACAGAAAAGGTGGAGTAGGTGAAGATGATATTTACTCAGTAGTAGAAAATGAACCTTTGGTTTTAGATTGTATTCAGCAAATAACAGGTACGGTTAGAGATAAAATTTCAAATGAAATTTTAGTTGGAGCAGCAATAAAAGTTATTGATGAAAATAATGAAGAAATTTCTTCTACAATTATGAGTTCTAATGGTGTTTATAATATACAATTAGATTGTAATCAAGGAAATTTTGTTAGAGCTGTAGTAGAGGGTTATGTTCCATCAGAAAAATATATTAACAAGTCTAATGGAGAACCACAGGTAATCGATTTTTATCTAGAAAGAGATAAAGTTACTGCAGGTGCAGGAGATGATTTGGCTAAATTATTACAATTAAGTACTATATATTTTGATTTAAATAAGTTTGATATTAGACCGGATGCAGAAATAGAAATTCAAAAAGTGATTGTTGCTATGGAAAAATTCTCTAGTTTAAAAATCAAAGTTAATTCACATACAGACAGTAGAGGTAAAGATTCTTACAACTTATGGTTGTCTCAAAAAAGAGCAGAAGCAACAGTAAATTATATGGTATCTAAAGGAATTGATGCAAGTCGTTTACAAGGTGAAGGTTTTGGAGAAACTAAACTTGTAAATAAATGTGAAAATGGTGTGCCTTGTACAGTTAAAGAACATCAATTAAATAGAAGGTCAGAATTTATTATTATAGAATAATTAATACTACATAACTTATTAAAAAAGCCTTAACACTTGATGTTAAGGCTTTTTTTGATTGTTCTTACTTCAAGTTTCTAGAGCTATATGATACGTTATCGGCTATTCACAACAAATATTAAATATTTGATAGTTAAAAGTATAATTTAGCGCCTTAATAAGATGGGTGTGTTTTTAATAACACATTCCCCAAAAACCCAATTCTTATTATGAAGTTGATTAATATATATTTAGTGTTTTTTTTCTTGCTGTTTACTAGTTTAGTATTAGGGCAGGATACTTTTAGAGATAATTTCTCATCTACATCATATAGTAGAAATGATGGTAATCAGAATTTTTCCACAAACTGGATAGAGTCTGGAGATAATAATAGTCCTTGGAGTGGTAACATCAGGGTTATAGGAAATAGATTGCGATTAAGAAATATAGACAATGGTTTTATTTACAGATTTATTCCATTGTCAGGTTACGATTCAGTAACATTAACCTTAGATTTTGATGCTCGTAACAGAGGAGGAGAATCATTGGGTGTCTACATTTATAACGGTAGCACAGGGGCTTGGAACTTAGTGCGTAATATAAATACTAACACTCAAGGATCTTTATCTTATACACTAACCGCTGCACAAATAGCATCTAACCCTGCAATAATTTTTAGGTCTACTAGTGGTAACAATTGGGCCAATACAGATCAAATTTTTATAGACAATGTGTTGTTTACAGCAGTATCTAGTCCTGTTTTAGAAATTAATGATGTTACAGTTAATGAAAATGCAGGTACAGCTACTTTTACTGTAAGGCAAACTGTAGCAAGTGCATCTGGCTCTTATACTGTTAACTATACAACTTTTAATGGTACAGCAAATTCGGGTTCAGATTATACAGCAAGAACAGGTACTTTAAATTTTAATGGTAACATTAATGATACAGAAACTATTACCATACCAATACTAAATGATACTACTATAGAAGGAGCAGAAGAATTTTTAATAAGATTTACTAGCTCTAGTAATTCTACCATAGATATATCAGACATAGGTACTGGTACTATAATAGATGACGATGCTTTGGTAATGACAGATGGTGTTACTGTTAATAGTTGTAATGATACTTTTTTTGATCCAGGTGGACCATCAAACTACAGTAATAATGAAAATGCAACTTATACAATTTGTCCTGATACAGCAGACACTTATATAAATGTAGATTTCACAGCTTTTGAAGTTGTAACAGGTGATATTTTATATATATATGATGGTAACTCTACTAGCGCACCTTTAATAGGTCAGTTTGATAGTGCCAACGTTCCAACGTCAATAAACTCATCAGCAGCATCAGGATGTTTAACTTTTAGGTTTACATCTAATGGTAATACAACAGGTGCAGGTTGGCAAGCTCAAGTTAATTGTTTTCCAGAAGGGCCGGTAATAGAAATTGAAGATGTAACTATAGATGAAGATGCAGGTGTAGCAATTTTTACGGTTACATCTACAAGAGCTGCCCACGGTAGAAATGTATTTTTATTTGGTTTTGTTGAAGCGCCTTTTACGGTAGATTATACAACAGTAGATGATACTGCTTTGGCAGGTAGTGATTACACGGCAGTAAGCGGAACATTAACCTTTACAGGTGAATTGGGAAATGTACAAACTATATCTGTCCCCATAACTAATGATGGTACACCAGAATTTGCAGAAAATTTTAAAATAGAATTTACTGGGGCTACGGCTCAATATGCAACCATTAATTATACTGATACGGGTATAGGAACAATTAACTCACAAATTTTAGCTAATGATCCACTTACTTTATTTCAGGAGTTTGATGGATACTATGATTACTCCACAACAGGAGGTACATTAAGAACTGGAGCAAATGGAGTTTCTCCTTGTGCTGTTACTACATCATCTTCAAACACATTAATATCTCCAATTCCTAATACAGGAACAGTAGAAAGAGCTTATTTATATTGGGCTCACTCTAGTACAGTTAGAGATGCGGATGTTGTTTTTGAAGGTCAAAATGTATCAGCAAATTTCTTATATCAAACTTCATTAACCAATAGAAACTTTTTTGGTTACGTAAGTGATGTTACAGATATTGTTAAAAGCGTAGCAAACCCTAGTACAAATGTTTTTGATTTTAGTGGTTTAACTATAAATAATACAGGAGATTATTGTACTACTTCTACAGTTTTAGGTGGTTGGACATTAATTGTATTTTATGAAGATCCAAATTTACCAGCAGTAAATATAAATTTATACCAAGGTTTTGATGGTCTTAGTAATGAAGGTACTTCGTTTACATTAGATTCTTTTTATGCTATTTCAGGTGCAGGAGCAAAAGCATCATTTTTATCATGGGAAGGAGATCCAGATTTAAATGGTTCTAGTTCTGGATCTACAAACCCAGAAGAACTATCTATAACAAACCAAACAGGGCAGAATTTTATTTTAACAAACGACGGTGGACAGTCTGGTAACAATGCCTATAATTCTACTATTTATGATAATACTGTAAGTCCAACTTATAATATTGCTAATTCATATGGTGTAGATTTGGATACCTATGATATTTCTTCATTTATATCGCCAGCAGATAGTCAGGTAACAGCAAATGTAGATGTTGGTCAAGATTTTGTAATATCAGCTGCGGTAGTTATAAAAGTTCCTTCTAACTTAATTGCAGGAACTGTTTTTGAAGATGTTAATTACCCAGGCGGTATTGGTCGTGACCAAGCCACTTCTAATGGAGTAGGTATACAAGGTGCAGTAGTAGAGTTATTTGATAGCTCAGGTAATTTTATTCAAAGAAAAACAACAGATGCATCTGGTTATTACTCTTTTGGAGGAATGGCAGATGGAGATTATTTAATAAAAACAGTAAGTTCTACAATAAAGTCAACTAGAGGTGGTGGCTTTAGTTGTTCAGATTGTTATCCAGTGCAAACATATAGGTCTTTTGGTACAGCAGGTGCCATACAAGCAGAACCAAATGAGGTAGGAGGTAAAGACCCAACAGCTACTCAGGATGTTTCTTTAGGTGTAATTAATAATGCGCAAACTGTATCCAACGTATCTGTTGCTGGTAATGGTGTTGTAGGTATTAATTTTGGTTTTAACTTTAACACTATAGTTAACACTAATGAGGAAGGTCAAGGATCTTTAAATCAATTTATAATAAATTCAAATAATTTAGCAGAAGCGACTGTAGATATTGAAGCTAATAGTCTTTTTGACCCAGCAGCAGGTGATGATACATCAATATTTATGATTCCTCCTACATCAGATTCATTAGGTAGAGCAGCAGATGCAAATTATGCAGGTGGTATATTTGATATTTTAATATCTAATGGTAATCCCTTAGAAGAAATAACAGGTACTAAAACAGTTATAGATGGGCGTACACAAACAGCATACTCAGGAAACTCTAACTTTGGAGCAGAAGGAGCTGGCGGAACATCAGTAGGTGTTTCAGGAGTATCTTTACCAGGATATGATAGGCCTGAAATACAGATTCATAAAAATAACGGAGATGTACTTAATACATCTGGTAATGGTACTGTAATACGTAATATATCTGTTTATGCAAACAATAATGCAGGTGTTATTATTAGTGGAGGAGAAGGTACTGTTTCTCATTCTCTCTTAGGAGTAAATGCAGTAGGAGTAAATGCAGGTAATATAGATTATGGAGTAGAGGTTACAGGAGGAGAAGCAACAATAGATTCTAATTTTATTACAACAAATACTGACGCAGGTATTATAATAAGAGGTGGGTCTTCTGTACTTGTTCAAAATAATCATTTAACAGAGAATGGAACAGGAGCTTGTTTTGATAATATTTTTATTGAAGGAGGTAGTAACATAACAATTACTCAAAATTTAATTGAAAAAGCAGGAGCATTAGGTATAGAAGTAGAAGATGTAGATGATGTAGCAATATTAGAAAACACAATTAGAACCTCTGGACAAAACGGAGGTAATTGTGGTGGTGTAGTAGAAAATGCAGGTATAAAAATTGATGGTAATAACTCATCTATAACAAATAACATTATAACCAGCAATGGAGGAGCAGGCGTAGTAATTGCTGGAGGTAATACAAGTGGTAATCTAATATCGAAAAATTCTATATATGCCAACGGAACTACAACACCGGCTCTTGGAATAGACTTAGACGCCAGTAATGATGTAGGAGATGGAGTTACAATTAACGACAATGGAGACACTGATAACGGACCTAATGGTTTAACCAATTTTGCTGTAATATCTAATGCGTTTATATCTGGTTCAAATATTATAGTAGAAGGTTGGTCTAGGCCAGGAGCTACAATAGAATTATTTTTAACGGATATTAACGAAGGAACAGCTAGTTCCGGAGATAATAGTTTAGGAATGGTAACAGATTATGGAGAGGGACAAATTTTTATAGGATCTATGATAGAAGGTAGTTCGTCAGATCAGTTTCCTAATACATCTAGTTACTCAGATGATGATGGAAACAATGATACTACTAATAAGTTTAGGTTTGTTATCCCAAAACCAGCATCTGTAGCTATAGGGAATTTTGTAACCACTACAGCAACAATTTCAAACTCTACATCAGAGTTTTCTCCTTATGTAATTTTAAAAGCTTTTAATGCAATTACAAACAGAAATATTACCCATAGAGTTAAAGGTAATTAAACTACTTCAACTCACAAATATATTGAGTACTTCAAATAAAAATTGAAAAGATTATATTTTTATAGTCTTTTTAACTCTCTTGTAATTCGTTTAAAATCGCATTGTTATCGATTAAAAACACTTGTTAATACCTTATTTAACAGGGATAAAAATTATCCACATTGCTTTTATTGAAGTTAACCATACAAATAGGTGCTTACACAACATTTATTTTCTAACGGCGTATCTAACGTTAATTTTGTAAAGTGAAGTTGTTTATAGGTTAATATGAGAAGTTTAAATGTCTCAACTTTAAAATTAAAGCAGATGTTGAATCATCTTAAACTTATTGCAAAGAAATAAATAGAATAAAACACCCCGGCATGAAGAAGATTTTATTACCGATGATTTTTTTAATATCATCAATTGCGTTCTCACAAACTACAGTTACCCTAGAAGATCAATGTAATTGTGAAGTTTTAAGCGGAACAGATGTAACCGCGCCAGGATCTGCATCTCCTGCAGGCGCAGACTTAGGAGACTTATATGTTAATACAGATACAGGAACTATCTATTTTTGGGATGGTGATTCTTGGGAGCTATCTTCAGGTAGTAACCCAGAAATTCTAGATTTTGTTTTTGATCAAACAACAGGTGAACTTACGCTTACTATGCAGGGTGGTAGTACAAGTGTAGTAGATTTGTCCTATTTGTTTGAAACAGTTACTACGTTGGTAGACAATGCAGACGGTACATTTACATACACAAATGAAGATGGTATAGCTACAACTTTTGATGCAAAGCGTTCTACAGTTTTAGATAATGGAGATGGTACATTTACATTAACAGATGATTCAGGAAACTCAGCAACAGTAGATACCAACAACACCATAACTACATTGGTAGATAATGGTGATGGTAGCTTTACTTATACATCAGAAAACGGAACAGCAACAACATTTACAGAAACATTATCTACATTGGTAGACAATGCAGATGGTACATTTACATATACAAATGAAGATGGTGTAGCTACTACTTTTGATGCAAAACGTTCTACCGTTTTAGATAATGGGGACGGAACATTTACATTAACAGATGACTCTGGAAACTCAGCAACAGTAGATACCAACAATACTATAACTACATTGGTAGACAATGGCGATGGTAGCTTTACTTATACATCAGAAAACGGAACAGCAACAACATTTACAGAAACATTATCTACATTAGTAGACAATGCAGATGGTACATTTACATACACAAATGAAGATGGTATAGCTACAACTTTTGATGCAAAACGATCTACAGTTTTAGATAATGGAGATGGAACATTTACATTAACAGATGACTCAGGAAACTCAGCAACAGTAGATACCAACAACACCATAACTACATTGGTAGACAATGGTGATGGTAGCTTTACTTATACATCAGAAAACGGAACAGCAACAACATTTACAGAAACATTATCTACATTAGTAGACAATGCAGATGGTACATTTACATACACAAATGAAGATGGT
>NZ_JBDVAA010000005.1:0-64929 GCF_039943695.1 Cellulophaga sp.
TAATATGCTATTGGAGATGCAATTACAAATGCAACCAATACCAACTTTAAAAAATCTTTGGTTAATAATTGTACAACAGATTTTACACTGGCACCTAAAACTTTACGTATCCCAATTTCTTTCTTCTTTTGCTCTGCAACGTAAGACACTAAACCAAACAATCCTAAACAACTAATTAAGATGGCCAAAATACTAAAGGCTATAGATATTTTAGATAATTTTTGCTCTTCTGCGTATAACCTTTCTGTTTCTTTATCTACAAAAACATACTCAAACGGTGCATACGGATTCACCTTTTTCCAGTTGGCCTCTAAACCGCTCAAAACACTTTTTATGTTGCTGGTTTCTAACCTTGCAACGATCCAGTCTGGCTCTGTTTCACTATATATAAGCATAGGAGAAATTGCCTGTTTAAAATCTTCAAAATGAAAATTCTCTGTTACACCTACTACTTCATATTCTTCTGTTTCACTACCATAACTACTTATAATTTTTGCTGCTAAGGCGTTTTCTATATCAATATTAAAAGCCTTTAGCGTTGCCATATTTACTAATATACCTGTGGAGTCTGTTGCTCTAAGCTTACGACCTTTAATAATTTTAGTGCCAATTGTTTCTAAATAATTAGGAGTAATACCATTGTAATATACAGAAGTTAGGTTATCATCATCCTGACTAGGTAAACGCATTGCCAAATCGCCCATAATAGATCTAGATGGATAATTGTTACTCCCTGTAACAGAACTAACACCAGGTACTCCTTGTAACTGTGATTGTATGGCACTATAGTTTTGTTGTAATTCTTGGGTTCCTAAACGTATAGCTAACAAATTGTCTTTGTTAAAGCCTAAATCTTTTTGCTTGGCAAACTTTAGTTGTTGTGATACTATTATAACACTTACTGTTAAAACTATTGATACTACAAACTGAAAAACAACCAAACCACGCCTTAACAAACCATTATTAGACTGTAATTCTGTTGCCCCTTTTAGCACTTTAGATGGCTTAAAAGAAGACAATACCAATGCAGGGTAAATACCTGCTATTAAACCTGTTAACAAACCCATAGATCCCAACAATAATAAAATTTTAAGGTTTAGTATGTGTTCTGGCTCTATGTTGCCACCTGTTAATACATTAGCTACCGGAAGCAATAATAAAACTATAGGTATGCTAATAAATACTGCTAAAAATGCAATTAAAATAGACTCACTTAAAAATTGCTTTACCAAAGAACTTTTTTGCGCTCCAATGGCTTTTCTTACCCCTATTTCTTTTGCTCTTTTACTTGCCCTTGCAGTACTTAAATTAATAAAATTTACACAAGCAACTAGTTGTACTATAAAGGCTAAAAATAGCAACGCATACAAATACTCAATGTTAGAAACTTCTTCAATTTGCTTGTCTATTCCTTTAGAATGTAAATGAATATCTGTAACAGATTGTAGTAACAATTTTTTATCAAACCCCATATCTGCTAAATCGTTTCCTCCACGATCTAATATAAACTGCGGCAACTTTTTTTCTAAACTAGCCTTACTAACATTGGCACCAAGTTTAATATAAGTATATGCAAAGTTTTGTGTTGCAAAATTAGTTATGTTATTAGCATATTCACCAATACCAGGCGAGTTCATACACAGTATGTAATTAGGATTTAAGTGAGTTGGGTTAGCTGGTTCATTAAAAACTCCAGTAATGGTTGCGTTAAATTGATCTTCTCCTGCACCAATAACCAATGTTTTATTTATAATTTGATTTTCATCTTGAAATAATTTTGAAGCTAATTTTTTAGATAAAACAATACTATTTGGCTTTTCTAAGGCTGTGGCTAAATTACCTTCTGCAGCTGTATAATTAAAAAATTTAAAAAAAGTAGAATCGGCTACATACCCCTTACTCTCATAATAACTTTGGTTATTTTTAGGGTTACGAATAAGTGCTTCTTCTCCAGACCCAAAATAAACAACTCTACAAGCATCTACCACCTCAGGAAAATCTTCTTTTAAAGCAAAAGCTATTGGCGGACTACTTGTAGCTACGTCTGCATTTATACTGTTATTGCCTTTTGTTTTTATTTTAGTACGTATTCTGTATATAGAAGCTGCATCTTTATGTTGCGTATCATATCCAAATTGTGCATTAACATAGGATATTATAATTAAACAACATATTGTACCTACAGTAAGACTAAGAATATTTATACCTGTTTGTAACGGATTTTTTTTAAGACTACGCCACGCTATTTTTAATTGATTTTTAAACATAACTTTTTATTTTTTTGATTGATGATGTGTTACTCTGTACGCAAGCTTTTTACAGGGTTATTTACAGCTGCTTTTATTGCCTGAAAACTTACAGTTAACATAGCAATTGTAATGGCTCCTAAGCCTGCCAAAGCAAACATCCACCATTGTATGTTTATGCGGTAAGCATAACTTTGTAACCAGCTAGACATTGCCCACCAAGCCAACGGTATGGCTATAGCAATAGACAAGAGTACTAGCCTAATAAAATCTTTAGAAAGTAGGTTTACTATATTAGCTACGCTAGCTCCTAGAACTTTACGTACACCAATTTCTTTACTTCTTTGTTCTGATGTGTATGCGGCTAAGCCAAACAAACCTAAACAAGAGATAAGTATGGCCAATATTGCAAATAGTTTAGATAATGTGCCTACCAACATTTCGCTTTTAAACTTTTGGTTAAATGCATCGTCTACAAACTCATACTCAAACGGAAAAGCTGTATTGTTTTTTTGCATAACACCTGCCATTGCTGCTATTGCTTTTTTAGTATCTGCAGATTTAGCAATACGCACATACATATATTGTGCCTCTGTAGGTGCGTTAAGAAAAATTACAGGATCGCTCTTCCCGTACATATCACCATATAAAAAGTCTTTAACTACACCAACAACATTGTATTTGTCTTCTCCAAAATAGATGCTTTTACCTACTGCAGATACTGGGTCTATTAGTTTGGCAAACGACTCTGTTATTATAAAATTTACACTGTCTAGTTCTGGTTTTTGTTTAAAGTTTCTTCCATCAATAACCTCCATACCTGCAGTAGAAAGAAAATCTGAATTTATATACCTAAATGATATAAGCATTTCATTGTTTTCATCTGCCATACCAGACCAAGTTGCTCCAGACCCATTATTACCTATAGATAATGTGTTGTAACTGTTTAAACCTACATTACTTATTAAGCCAGAGGCAAGCATCTGTTGCTTTATAGCAGTATAATTTTTAACCATATCACCCCTTACACTCATTGTAACAAGGTTTGCTTTATTATACCCTAACTGTCTGTTTTTTACATGTTGTACTTGCTTATATACCACTATAGTGCATATTATTAATATTATTGATGCTGCAAATTGGGTTACCACAAGGCCTTTTCTAATAAAAACAGATCCTTTTTGGTTGCTACTAATACCTTTTAAAACTGTTACAGGTAAAAATGAAGACAAATAAAATGCTGGGTAGCAGCCTGCAAAAACACCACAAAAAACAGTTATACCAAGTAAAACTAACCAATGTATAGGGTTGGCTAACCCCATTACCAATTGTTTTTCTATAATGATATTAAATTGTGGCAATACTAAAAATATTAGTAATACGCTTACTAATGTAGCTATTGCAGAAATAACTAAAGATTCTGTTACAAACTGAAAAATTAAACGTTTGCGACCAGCTCCTAAAACTTTACGCACACCAACCTCATTAGCTCTTTTAGCACTACGTGCCGTAGAAAGATTCATAAAATTAATACAGGCAATTATTAAGATAATCCAAGCAATTACAGAGAATAAATTCACATACACTATTCTACCACCAACTTGCACTCCGCCTTCAAAATTATCACGTAAACGCCAGTCTAGCATACTATGCATAAAGGCATAAGTATCACTATCTTCTACTTTTGTTTGTAAAAACTTTTTTACAGCTGTATTTACAACTGCTGCATCTACTTTTTGGTCTAATTGTATATACGTGTCTACAGAGTTATTTCCCCAAGCATTTAAATAATCTTTGTCTTTAGCGTATGCATCAAAAGACGCTAGCCAATCAAAATTTACAGTAACATTTTTAGGAAAATCTACAACAACACCTGTAACGGTGTAACTGTATTTATTGTCTAGTTCTATGGTTCTACCAACCGCATTATTGCCAGCTCCAAATAATTGTGATGCTGTTTCATTGGTAAGTATTATGGCGTCTGTATCTTCCAATGCTGTGTTTGCATCTCCTTGTATAAATTCTAGACTAAAAATGTCTAAAAAATCTGAATCTACATAACTCCCTTTTTTATATAAAGATTTATCTCCTTGTTTAAAAAGGCGTTCTTCATCTCTATACCTAGTAGCATTTATAATTCCAGGAACTTCCTTTTTTAAAGCTTCTGCTAAAGGTCCGGGAGTAGAAGTAAATGTGCGCCACTCACCATTATATTGTTGGTTTGTTGGCAAGTAATACACCTGTTCTTTATTAGGAAAAACTGCGTCGTAGTTTACCTCATCTTCTACCCATAAAAAAATAAGACTGGCGCAGGTAATACCCATTGCTAATCCAAAAATATTGAGAAAACTATAGCCTTTATTTTTTAATAGACTCCTAAACGCAATTTTAAAATAATTTTTGAACATGGTGATTGGCTATTTTGATTGATTGATGATTTTGATTGATGATGAACTCTACTTATTTTGATGCCACTGCCTCAAAAGGTTTGTTGTGACTTTCGGTTACTATTTGGCCGTCAAAAAGGTTTACTACTCTGTGTGCGTAGTGCGAGTCTCTGTCTGAGTGTGTTACCATTACTATTGTTGTGCCTTCTTGGTTTAACTCGGTTAACAGGTTCATTACCTCTATTCCGTTTTTAGAGTCTAGGTTACCTGTTGGCTCATCTGCAAGTATTAGTTTTGGGTTTGTAACTACTGCTCTGGCAATGGCTACACGTTGTTGCTGACCACCAGATAATTGCTGCGGAAAGTGTTTTTCTCTGTGTGCAATTTTCATACGCTCTAAAACTTCTGTTACTTTTTGTTTGCGTTCTGCTTTGTTCATTTTTAAATAGATAAGTGGTAGCTCTACGTTTTCAAAAACGGTTAGTTCATCTATTAAATTAAAGCTCTGAAAAACAAAACCTAAGTTACCTTTACGCAAACCTGTACGTTGGTTTTCTTTTAAGCCTCCTACTTCATGGCCTGCAAATTGGTAACTACCTTCTGACGGATTGTCTAACATACCTATTATATTTAGTAAGGTAGATTTGCCACAACCTGATGGCCCCATTATAGCAACAAATTCTCCTTGACCCACATTTAGGTTTACACTGTTTAGTGCTAGGGTTTCTACTTCTTCTGTTCTAAAACTTTTTTTAAGGTCTTTAATTTGTATCATTTTGTTGATTGATTTTTTAATGTGATTATATCTTGTGTTAGGGATTGTAGTGTAAATCCTTTTTTATTTTTCTTAAAAAAGATTGCAACGTAAAGCCCGCCCGTAGGGAACACCCTATTTTAAAACTATTTTTTCTGCTTCACCAAAAGTGTCGTAATTAGAGGTTATTACTTTTTCACCAGCTTGCAGCCCTTCTAACACTTCGTAATATTTAGAGTTTTGTTTGCCTATTCTAATGTTACGTTTTAATGCCTCTGTACCATCTGGGTTTACTACAAAAATCCACTGGCCTCCTGTGCTCTGAAAAAAACTGCCTTTAGATACTAAAAGTGCATCTGATGAGGCTCCTAATTGTAGTTTTACATTAAAGCTTTGTCCTGCACGTATATTTTCTGGTTTTTCTGCTGTAAATACTAAGTCTACCTTAAACTTACCGCCACGAACCTCTGGGTACACTTTACGCAAACGCAGGTTGTATGTTTTACCGTTACGCTCAAAAGAGGCGTTTAAATCTCTTTTTACACGGTCTATATAATGCTCGTCTATTTCTGCTTCTATTTTATAGTCTGTTAGTACGTTTATTTGTCCTATACGCTGACCTTGGTTTATGCTTTGACCAATTTCTGCATCTAAAAACCCTAATTGACCATCTGCTGGCGCACGTACATTTAAATGGTCTAAACGCTCATAAACCATAGATAAAGTTTTTTGCATTCTGCTTAAATCTGTATCTAAACCTGCAAGTGATGTGTTACGCATTTTATCATCTTGCTCTGTTTGTATTTTTACAATGTTGTGCTGTTTTAAAGATAACTCGTAATTTTCTTTTGCGGTTAAAAATGCTTCTTTAGATATTAATCCGTCTTTATATAGCTCTTGGTTTTGCTCGTAATTACGTTTTAAACGTGTTAACTCGTATGATGCTGTTGCTAAAGACTTACGCCCTTCTACTTGCCTAGAGTCAAAGGTTAATTTGGTAGATCTTAAATCGTTTTGTTTTAGCGCTAAGTTACTTTCACTAGCTAAAATTTGTTCGTAAAGGTTACTGTTTTCTAGCTTTAGAATAATGTCGCCTTTTTTAACCATAGCGCCTTCTTCTATCAGCTTTTCGGTTACTCTACCACCTTCATAAGCATCCATATAAATAGTTGCTATTGGCGCTGCGCTACCGTTAATGGTTATGTAATCGTCAAACTTACCTTGTGTAACTGCACTTACAGATAGTTTGTCTTTTTCTGTTCTAAAGGTAGACACAGAACTGCTCCATATTATTTTATATGCTGCAAAAGCTACTACTAGCCCAATTGCAATATATGCGTAGTGTTTTGGGCGTAATCCTTTTTTCTTTTCTAGTTGAATATCCATCTATATTGTTCTTATTAGTTGATGTTAAATACTGGTAATCCGTTGTAAAAATCTAGTGTACTTTGGTTTACTTTTAATCTTATTTGCACTTGTAAATTCTCGTTTTGTGCTGTGGTATACAGTACTTTTGCTTGGTATAGCTCTACAGCAGAAATCATTTCTTTTTCGTACTTTTTTTGTGCTATAGAAAAACTTAGTTCTTGTGCTTTTAACTTTTTTAAGCTCTGTAAATTTTCTACTTCTAAAGCATTTTTTTCTTGTACCAATTGTTGTATTAATTTGTACAACTCTTGTTCCTGAATTTTTAAATTATTTTCTGCTTGTTGCAACGCTATTTTTTGTTGTTTAATTTCTGATCTGCCAGACCATTTATTGCTAATAGGAATGTTCATAGACAAACCTATAGACCTAGATGCGTTGTCTCTTATTTGGTTTTTAAATGATATTATTTCGTTAGTAATATCGTCTACATTGGTTTCATAATAACCTGTGCCATAGCCTGCAAATAAAGATAATGACGGGTACAAACCTCCTTTTGCAATAGCTACTTGCTTTTGAGCTGCCTTTACTTTTAATTGCCCTGCTTTTATACTTGGCAAAAATGTTTGCGCCTTACTATAAACTGTATTGGTTTGCAGCGTAGTATCTGCTACTTTTTTTAGGTCTAAAGCATCTGCTTTTAAGGTTATGGTAGACACATTTTCTAAATTCATTTCTTGTATTAAATTTAGTTTAGCTGCTGCCAATTGGTTTTCTGCTTGGGTTACGGCTAACTTATCTGTTAACAAAACAGATTCTGCCTCGTACATATCTGCCTGTGCAATTAAACCTAACTCTAATTGTTTTTTTACAAATGCATAATTTGTATCTGATATACTTACTTGCTCTTTAGCAATTTTTAAAGCGCCTTGAAAAAAACGAATATCATAAAAGGCAGACATTACTCTAAATGCCAACAAATACTTTTGCTGTTCTGCATCTTCTTGTACTGCTTTATAAATGTACTTTGTTGCTTTTATACTATTTATTCTCTGAAAACCTCTAAAAATATCTAAAGAAGAATTTAAATTGTAATTGTTAGAGAAAAAATCTGTGTCTATTATATTATTGTTATTTGGATCTACAGATCTACCATATCTAATATCATAACTTGCAGAACCGTTTATACTTGGCAGCAAATTACGCACAGCTTGCTTGTGGGTTTCTTTGCTTGACGCAACTGTATATTCCTGATTTTTTAATTCTAAATTATGCGTAACAGCATAACTTATACACTCATCTAAAGACCAACTTTGTTGTGCACTACTTGGCAAGCTTACCAACAGTACTAAAAATAGAATATGTTTAATTTTTACGTTCATAATTTTTATTGTGTGCCAAAACTAAAGCCATTGTTATGCCAAAAACACAATGTATTGATTTACAGTTGATTAAAAGTTTTTGAGTGATAAAACTAAAATACAAGTGTAAAATATATATACAAATAATGTCTAATTTTTTTACACTTATAAAATTGTAATGTATAACATTTGTAGTTTTAATGCATAAACCTTCCTCAACCCAAACAACTTTATAATGCAAAAAGGTAAAGTATTAATTGTAGATGATAACAAAAGTGTACTAAGTGCTTTAGAAATTTTATTACAGTTTGAATATGAAAAAGTAGATACCTTAGGAAATCCTAACTTATTATCTTCATTTGAAAATTTAGCTGATTACGACATTGTTCTTTTAGATATGAACTTTTCTGCCGGTGTTAACACTGGTAATGAAGGTTTGTATTGGAATAGAGAAATTAAAAAACGTGCTCCGCATATTTCTGTTATTATGATGACAGCGTATGGCGCAATAGACCTTGCGGTACAAGCATTAAAAGAAGGCGCTACAGATTTTATTTTAAAACCGTGGAATAATGACAAGCTACTAGCCACATTAAAATCTGCTTACCAATTACGTAAATCTCAAAAAGAAGTTTCTAAACTAAAAGAAAAAGAGAGTTCTTTAAAACAAGTTATTAATCAGAATAAAAACTACATTATTGGTAACTCTAAAGCATTAACTTCTGTATTAAACTTGGTGCAAAAAGTAGCTAAGACAGATGTAAATGTGCTAGTTACTGGTGAAAACGGTACAGGAAAAGAATTAATTGCAAGAGAATTACACAACCTATCTGACCGTAAAAATGAGGTTTTTATTGGGGTTGATATGGGCTCTATATCTGAAACCTTGTTTGAAAGCGAACTTTTTGGCCACACAAAGGGTGCTTTTACAGATGCCAAAGAAGATAGGGCTGGTAAGTTTGAAGCTGCAAATGGTGGAACTTTATTTTTAGATGAAATTGGTAATCTTAGCTTACAAACCCAGGCTAAATTATTATCTGCAATACAAAACCGTGTTGTAGTGCGTGTAGGCTCTAATAAACCAATACCCGTAGATATTAGGTTGGTTTGTGCTACAAATTGTAATTTAGAAAAAATGGTTGCAGATGGCTTGTTTAGAGAAGATTTACTTTACCGTATAAACACCATACACGTAAAAGTACCTGCACTTAGAGAACGAGATGGAGATATACTTATTTTAGCAGAATTCTACTTAAACAAATTTATGTCTAAATATGGTAAGCTTGGTTTGCGTATAAATAACCAAGCACAAGAAAAATTACTTGCTTATAGCTGGCCTGGTAATATTAGAGAGTTACAACATACTATGGAAAGAGCTGTTATTTTATGCGATGGAAATGTGCTTAAACCAACAGATTTTATTTTAAACGAAAAAGGAACTCCTACCTTAGACACCGCAAATGTTACTTTGTCTGAAATGGAATTATTACTTATTAACGATGCTTTAAAAAAGCACGATGGTAATTATAGTGCCGCTGCAAACCAATTGGGCATATCTAGGCAAACATTATATAACAAAATTAAAAAGACAGGAAATGGCGAGTAAAAGCTTCTATTTTCAATTAGTGTTAAGGGTTGTTTTTATTACACTTTCTGCTGTTGGACTAGCCTATTTTGGCTTACAAAAAAATTACATAGTTTCTGGTGCTTTTTTTATAGCATTGATTTTGCTTACCGTTTTTTTAATTAACTATGTAAACCATACCAACCGTAAAATTGCCTATTTTTTTCAGTCTATAAAAAATGAAGATTTTACACTACGTTTTCCTGAGTACGAAAATGTAAAATCTTTAAAAGAACTAAATCGTAGTCTTAATATGCTTAATGCTATGATACATAAGATACACGTAAAAAATCAGGTTCAGGAGAAATACTACCAGGAAATACTAAAACACGCAGACATTGGTATTTTAACTATAAATGATAAAGGACATATACTTTTTGCCAACCCTAGAGTAGAACATTTGCTAAACTACAAACCACTAAACCACATTAAGCAATTGCAACAGGTAGATACTAATTTGTATAATTTATTTGCCAAACTAGAGCCTTTTCAGCGTAAATTAATAGAGTTAACTAACGAAAGAGAAAAAATACAACTAACCTTAAAATCTACTACTGTTACACTAGACAATAAAAATTTATTACTAGTTGTAGTACAAGATATACAAAGAGAATTAGAAGAAAAAGAAGCAGATTCATGGGAAAAACTTATACGAGTTTTAACCCACGAAATTATGAATACTATTGCGCCCATAACATCAATATCTGAGTCTATTTTAAATTATTACAAAAAAGAAGACGGATTAATATCTCTTGAAGAATTAACCGAAAAACACATACAAAACACCTCTAAAGGCTTAGCTGTAGTAAAAGAACAAGGTAATAACCTAATGGACTTTGTACAGAGTTACCGTAGCTTTTTAAGTATTCCGGCTCCAGACAAAAGCTTGGTTAAAGCAGAACAATTAATACATAAAGTGTTTGTTTTAATTGATCAAGAAAACCAGAATACCAATATTAATTTTGCTTCTAATTTAACTACAGAAAACTTAGAGTTTTTTATAGATGAAAAACAAGTAACACAAGTACTTTTAAACTTATGTAAAAATGCAGTACAGTCTATAGGTGAGCAAAAAAACGGAAGCATAACGGTTACCGCTGGTATTACAGATGAAAAAGAAAAATTTATTACCGTTGCAGATAATGGCCCAGGTATACCACCAGAGTTAATAGATGAAATTTTTATTCCGTTTTTTACAACCAAAAATACAGGAACCGGAATTGGACTTAGCTTATCTAAACAGATCTTAAGATTACACGGCGGAAGCTTAAAATTAAGAAGTACTCCAAACCAAGAAACTGTTTTTACGCTGTTGTTTTAAGTAGGATATTACCCTCTTTTAAATAAGTAATTAGATGGTATAAATAATTTCTGTTTTAACCTCTTATAAGATTATCAATCATAATTATTTTTTTCTAGTTCATTAGTAAAGAAATCATCAAATTCTTTAAAATGTATTTGAAACACATTTTCTATTGTATACTTTAAACTTTCATCCGATTCACCACTATTTAATAGTTTAAATAGCCCTTCTTTACCATATTTACTATAAGCTAAATGACATAAAAAAGCACCTGCTGAATACATTATTGATGACTTTGAACCAATAATTGTATGCCTTTTATCTTCATCAAATAAATATTCTCCTATACTTATTTCTTTTGTAGATATATACTCTTGTAATAACTCTATATGCTTTTCATAATTTAACCCCATAGAGCCACCTTTATATGTAGCAAAGCCTTCGTCAATAACTGAATGAATTTTTGGAAATTTCTTATTTAAATAAATATGTGTTACCTCATGTGCATAAAATTCGGTGTCGTTTCCTGAGAAAAAAATATTTTGATAGGAATAAGCAAGACCTCCAATTTTTTTTGTATAAAACATCATATCAAGATAATCATAGCCTAAAAGGCTATATATCTCATTAGTATTTTTACAAATTATATATTTATAATTAATTTTTTCTTGCTCTAAAAATATAGATAAATCAGTTTCAAATTTTTTCTGTTTATCTATGTTTTCATAATTAAGAATTCGTTCTCCTGAATAATAATAAGTTATGTTGTCAATTTGTATTTTTTTCCACTTACTTAAATTATCTGATATTACATTTTTAAAAACGAAATCACCCTTATCATTTTTAATCGCATAAACATTATATACATAATCTAAAGAAAAAAAACCTTCTGGTTTGCCTATAACCGCTATTTTTATTTGATATTTATCTAATGCTATTTTTTGTAAACCAACTACCGTAGGTTTATATGCTGGATAATTATTATTTACAGTAGTATAAAGATCATGGTATGGATAATCAAATATTAATGTGTCATTTTTATCCCAAAATTTACGGTAATCGATAAATTCTTTTGAGTTTATACAATCTTCTAATTTCTTAATAATTATTTTATTTTCCTTCTGAATATCTGAAAATGCCATAACGCCATAATCAACATTAATTACCCTTCTAACTTCTTTGTTTTTTTCATTATTAGTTTTTGAAGAACAAGAGAGTAATAAAAACATAAAAATTACAGATAAATACTTCATGAAAATTAAGTTTGCGGTAATAAATATTGTTTCAATTTTTAAACTAGCAAATGAATTTATTATTCTAAACTTGGCTTTTTACGATTTGCTTTTTTTAAGGCCGATTTCTTTTTAGTGTTCAATCGTTTTTCAATAGCAGATCTAGATGGCTTTGTTTTTTTACGCTTTTTAGGGACAATTAAGGCCGACTTTACTAGCTCTAAAAAACGTTTTATAACCAAATCTTTGTTTTTATGCTGACTCCTAGAATCATCACACTGCAACAACAAAACATTTTCTTTTGTGAGCCTGTTACTTAATTTTAGTAACAGTCGTTCTTTTTCTTTATCTGTAACTGCCGTAGAGTTTTGCAAATCGTACGTAAGCTCTATTTTGGTAGAGACTTTATTTACGTGCTGGCCACCAGCACCACTACTACGCACTGCTTTAAACTGTAATTCTTGTATTATTTGTGCTGAATTCAAAATCTACTCTAGCCTTTTATTTATTATATCTAATGCAACATTTAAAAATATACTTTTACCAACCTCTATGCTGTTGTTGTGCGTAAAGAACAAGCTTTGCTCATCAGTTACACCTTCCATTAAATAATAAGCTCCCATTGCGTAGCAATTAATTACACGTACCTGTATTCCTGAAGTTTCAGACACTTTAAACTCATGTGCATATACAATAATGTCTTTTTTTACATCAGTGTGTTCTTTAATTGCTGAAACAGGTACAAGGTTTGCCTCTGCAAATAAACTAGCCACATATAATGACTTTGGATTGTTGTATAGGTCTTCTGTTTTTTGATTTGCTAAAACAACTTGATCTTTTACAACTAATATCCTATCTGCAAATGGCAACACTTCTTTTTCATCATGGGTAGCAACAATGCACGTAATTTTTTTACGCTTTAAGTAACTAAATAACCTTCTGCGTAAACTATTTTTTCTAAAATTATCTATGTGGCTAAAAGGTTCGTCTAACAATAACAACTCTGGTTCTTGTGCCAATACCCTAGCCAATGCCACACGCTGTTGTTGTCCACCACTTAATAACTTTACTTTTGTTTTTGCAAAGCTTGTCATTTCTACCATTTCTAAAAGCTCTTCTGTTCTAGCTTTTAATTCCTCTGGATAAAACACAGATAAATACTGACTCACATTTTCTTCTACCGTAATAAAAGGCATTAAATCAAAATCTTGAGACAAGTATTTCATATACTTTTCTCCCGGAATTAAATTGTAATCTGGACCTAAAACCTGGTTTTCTTTCCAAAAAATAGTCCCTTCTTTTAACTGAAGAAGTCCGTATATAATTTTTAAAAGTGTGCTTTTTCCACTGCCACTTTCTCCTAAAACTGCTAAGTATTCGCCTTCATTTACTGTAAAGTCTATGTTTTTTAGAACTGGCGTTGTATTATATGAAAATGATATATTGTTTACGTGTAACATAAATAGATAAAAAAATCCGTTTCTAGTAAGAAACGGATTTTTTTGAAATTAATAGTTCTTATTCTTTAAAATCTTTTAAAACTGCCTTATTTTGCAACTCTTTATATCCCATATTAAATAATGTAAATGCTTGCACATCTACTTGCTCATTAATTATAGCTTCGGTAGATTTACCAGCACCGTGACCAGCATTAATATCTATCCTAATTAATGTAGGGTTAGCGCCTGTTTGTTTTTCTTGCAATTCTGCCGCAAATTTAAAGCTATGCGCAGGCACTACACGATCATCATGATCTCCTGTAGTTATTAAAGTTGCAGGGTATGCCACTCCCTTTTTAACATTATGCACTGGTGAGTACCCTAATAAATAATTAAACATTTCTTTATTGTCTTCTGCCGTACCATAGTCATAAGCCCAACCAGCACCTGCTGTAAATGTATGGTAGCGCAACATATCTAAAACACCTACTGCAGGCAATGCTACTTTAGCTAAATCTGGACGCTGCGTCATTGTTGCACCAACCAACAAACCACCGTTAGAGCCACCTCTAAGCGCTAAATACTTTGGTGTAGTATATTTGTTTTCTATTAAGTATTCTGCAGCGGCTATAAAATCGTCAAAAACATTCTGCTTTTGTTGTTTTGTACCAGCATCATGCCATTTTTTACCATACTCGCCACCTCCTCTTAAGTTAGGAACAGCATATACACCACCTTGCTCCATCCAAACAGCATTACTAATACTAAAACTAGGGGTTAGGCTTACATTAAAGCCACCGTAACCATAAAGTATCGTTGGGTTTTTACCATTTAGTTCTATTCCTTTTTTATAGGTAATTATCATTGGTATTTTTGTGCCATCTTTAGAAGCATAAAATACTTGTTTAGACTCGTAATCATCCGAATTAAAATCTATGTTTGGACTCCAATATTGTTTGTATTTACCTGTTTCTACATTATAACTGTAAGATGATCCTGGTGTATTGTAGTTGGTAAAAGAAAAGTAAAACTCTTTTTCTTCTTTTTTACCTCCAAAACCAGCTGCTGTACCAACACCTGGAAGCTCTATAGTACGTACCAAATCTCCATTATAATTGTATTGTAATACTTTAGAAATGGCATTTACCATATAATTGGCAAAAAAGTAACCGCCACCAGTACCAGCTGTAAGCACATTATCTGTTTCTGGTATAAAATCTACCCAATTATCTGGTGTAGGATTACTAAAATCTGTAACAACTACTTTTTGGTTTGGTGCATTTAAATTGGTTACCAAATATAATTTAGAACCTACATTTTCTAACACATAAGTATCAGATTTTGTGTGTTCAACTACTGTTTTTACCTCATTAGTTTCTAAGTCTTTTAAATATAATTTATTACCAGATGTAGATACTGCTGCTGTAATTTGCAAATATTTACCATCCTCGGTAACACTACCGCCAACATACCTATGTCTTTCTTCTGGTGTGCCACCAAAAACCAGCTCATCTGTGCTTTGTGGTGTTTTTAGTTTGTGGTAGTATAGTTTGTGCTGGTCTGTTTTTGCAGACAACTCGCTCCCTTTTGGTTTGTCATAACTAGAGTAAAAGAAACCCTCATTACCTTTCCAAGATAGGCCGCTGAATTTTACGTCTACCAAAGTATCTTCTACAACGGTTTTTGTTTTTGCATCTAAAACAATAATTTTTCGCCAGTCGCTACCACCTTCAGATATTAAGTACGCTGCCAAAGAACCATCTTTAGAAAAACTTAAACCTGCTAATGAAGTTGTACCATCTTCTGAAAACTTATTAGGGTCTAAAAAAACTTCTTCTTCATTGTCTTTTTTTCTGTAAATAACAGCTTGGTTTTGCAGTCCGTTATTTTTTGAAAAATAAGTATAATCTCCTTCTTTAAAAGGTGCTCCTAGTTTTTCATAATTCCATAATTTTTCTAGCCTTTGCTTTATTTGCTCACGAAAAGGAATTTTATCTAAATACCCAAAGGTTGTTTTGTTTTGCTCTTTAACCCAAGATTCTGTTTCTGTACTACGGTCATCTTCTAACCAGCGGTATGGGTCTGCTACAGTTGTACCAAAATAATTGGTTACAGTGTCTACCTTATTGGTTGTTGGATATGTGATCATAATTGCTTCTTTTTTTGAAGGTGATTTACAGGCTACAAAGGTAATAGCAGTAAAAATAAATATGCTTATTTGTTTCATAAGAATTTGTTTATTTTTAGGTTGAAAAAACTTAACTGTATTGAATTTAGAGCTTTATGTTTTTAAAAATAATACAAAAAAACCTTTAAGAAGCATTCTTCTTAAAGGTTTCTATTTTTTTGTGTTAGGGATTGCAATGAAAAGCCCGCCCGTTAGGAACACCCAAAACTACAACTGCGTATTACAGTAGCTTATTATTGTTAAGGTATTCTGCAATTTGCACGGCATTTGTTGCTGCTCCTTTACGTAGGTTGTCTGCAACTATCCACATATTTAATGTGTTTGCTTGCGACTCATCTCTACGTATACGGCCTACAAAAACATCGTCTTTATTGTGTGCATACACTGGCATTGGGTAGGTGTTTGTATCTGGATTATCTTGTACAACTACACCTGCTGTTTTGCTTAATACTTGTCTTACCTCGCTAACATCTGCATCATTATAAAACTCTACGTTTACAGACTCTGAGTGGCCACCTGCTGTTGGTATACGCACTGCTGTTGCTGTTAATGAAAAAGTACGATCGTTAAATATTTTTTGTGGTTCACGAGATAGTTTCATCTCTTCTTTTGTGTAACCGTTATCCATAAAAACGTCACAATGTGGTAACGCATTTCTGCTAATTGGGTAAGGATATGCCATTTCTCCTTTTATACCAGCCGTCTCATTCTCTAATTGTTTTACTGCTTTAACGCCAGTACCAGAAACAGATTGGTAGGTAGAAACCACTACGCGTTTCATTTTATATTTTGCATGCAAAGGTGCCAAAACCATTACTAATTGTATGGTAGAGCAGTTTGGATTTGCTATAATTTTGTCTTCTTTGGTTAGTTCACTTGCATTAATTTCTGGAACTATTAATTTTTTGGTAGGATCCATACGCCAAGCAGAAGAATTGTCTACTACGGTTGTACCTACTTCTGCAAATTTTGGAGCCCATTCTAAAGACGTATCTCCGCCTGCAGAAAAAATAGCTAAATCTGGTTTAGCTGCTACTGCATCTGCCAAGCCAATAACGGTATGTTCTTTGCCGTTATAGGTCATTTTTTTACCTACAGAACGTTCTGAGGCAACTAATAATAACTCTGTTAATGGAAAATTACGTTCTTGTAATACGTTAAGCATTACTTCTCCTACCATTCCTGTGGCACCAACTACCGCTACTTTCATTTTTATAATATTTAGAATAACAAATGTAGTTTAATGTAGTTTAACCGCCAAGCAACAGTAAGAAGATTAAAATAAATATAACAAATTGTTTTATTTATAACATTATGAAATAAAGCATAAAAAAACCGCCAAGCTTAATGGTGAGCTTGGCGGCTTTATATAGTTAATAGGAAATTACTTTTTTAGTAAATCTCTAATTTGTGCTAATAACTCTTCTTGTGTTGGTCCTGCTGGTGCAGCTGGAGCTGGAGGAGTTTTTGTTTTGTTGTAAGCTTTTACGATTATGAACATTACAAAACCTACTATTAATAAGTTTATAATTGTGTTAATCCAAGCACCGTAAGCAATTACAGCACCACCTGCTTCTTTAGCTGCTGCTAAAGTTGCATATTCTTTACCGTCCATTGCTACGTGAAGGTCTTCAAAGTTCATACCTCCTGCAAAATAACCTACAAATGGCATTGCAATGTTGTTTACAAAACCATTAATAACTCCGCCTAAAGCCGTAGCCATAATAACCGCAACTGCAAAATCAATTACATTACCGGTCATAATAAAATTCTTAAATTCTTTTAACATGTTTAGTGTATTTATTTAGTTAATAGCTGCAAGATACTAAAAAATACAGTTTCTTAAAATTTTCTTAAAAAATAAAAACTCTGTTAACACGTTGAGATATACCCGTAACCAATTCATAAGAGATTGTACCTGCTGCTGTAGCTAGTGCATCTGCAGTGTGCTCTTCATTAAAAACTATAACCTCATCACCTTCTTTACAGTCTATGTTGGTTACGTCTATCATAATCATATCCATACAGGTATTGCCAACTATAGGTGCTTTTTTACCATTAATAAACACAAACCCTTTTTGGTTACCATAAATTCTATAAATGCCATCTGCGTGCCCCAAAGGTAAGGTTGCAGTTACCATTTTACGGGTGGCTTTGTATGCCATATTGTACCCAACACTTTGGTTTGGCTCTAAATTGTGCAACTGAGAAATTACTGTTTTTAAACTTGCTATTGGCTTTAAGTGTGTATCATATTTAGGATCATTACCAAAACCATACAACCCAATACCACTACGTACCATATTAAAGTGTGCCTCTGGATAATTTAAAATACCAGATGTATTACACATATGTTTTATAGGTGAATAGTCAAGCAAATTATCTAACTTAGAACTTATACTTTTAAATTTTTTTATTTGCTGTTCTGTAAATTCCTTTTCATTTATATCTTCTGATGCTGCTAAATGAGAAAAAGCCGAAGCTACCTTTATACTAGTTGCCTCTTTTATTTTTTTTATAATTAGATCTATATCACCCTCTAAAAAGCCTAACCTATTTAAACCTGTATTAAATTTTAAGTGTATTGGATAATTTTTTTTATTTATTGATGAAGCATAGTTTATAAACTGATTTAAAACTCGGTCTGAATAGATACTTGGTTCTAAATTATAAGCTACAATTTCTTCAAAATTTACTTCTTGCGGATGCAGTACTAATATAGGTGTTTGTATGCCTGCTTTGCGTATTGCAACACCCTCACTAGTATATGCAACGGCCAAATAATCTGCTCCTAATTCTGTTATTTTTTTAGCAATTTGCACTTGATCACTACCATAGGCAAATGCTTTAACTACAGCTAAAAACATAGTCTTTGGCTGCAATTTTGACTTTAGGTATTTGTAATTTTGCTCTAGGTATTTTAAGTTAATTTCTAGAACAGTTTCTGTTGCCTTAGGCATTACTATCTTTTTTAGGATCTTTTATCTGCTCTGCATCTACGTCTATAGTTTTTACCTTTTCTTTAAGCATAGCTTTGTAATAAGCAGCTCTACTTAATGGCTCATACTCTTCCGTTTCACCTAGCATTACCAAATTATCATTATTAGATTTTCTAAAACTATAATTGGCTAAGTTACCAGTGCGTGTACAAATTGCATGTACTTTAGTTACATACTCAGCTGTAGCCATTAATGCAGGCATTGGTCCAAATGGGTTTCCTTTAAAATCCATATCTAAACCAGCTACTAAAACACGAATTCCTTTGTTAGCCAAATCATTACAAACTGTAACAATTTCATCATCAAAAAACTGAGCTTCATCTATACCTACAACATCACAACCGTCTGCTAACAATCTAATATTTGCAGCAGCAGGTACAGGAGTAGACCTTATTTCGTTAGCATCATGAGACACTACCATTTCTTCGTGATAGCGCGTATCTACAATAGGCTTAAAAATTTCAACTTTTTGCTTGGCAAACTGCGCACGTTTAAGTCTTCTAATTAATTCTTCTGTCTTACCAGAGAACATAGATCCGCAAATAACCTCTATCCAGCCAAATTGTTCTTTGGGGTTCACCGTATTTTCAAGAAACATTTTGTATTTTTAGACGAAAATAAAGCGTTTTTCGTTCTTATTTGGTAGATCGATTAAAATTATTGAAAATTTTCGCCACACAAGGTTTTAAAATATTAGGGAGATGAAGGAAAAATTAAAACAAGAATTAATGAAAATGTCTACGGACATACTAACTTCCAATGAATTAGATAATGTTTCTGATTTATATGAAACTGCAAAAAATTTATACGAGAAATTAGCAGTGTTAAAATTTATTGAAGAGAAATTACACGATGTAGAAGTAGATGTTACTAAAAATATTATTGCAGAAAAGTTTGAAAAATTAGCGAACGCAGTAATTTATGAAAATACATCTGTGCCAGAAAGTAACCCTCACCAAGAAGATATTATAACTCCTGGCATAACCACTATTATGGATATGATGCCAGAAATGGAAGAGCCAAAAGCTACTGACGATATGCTTAACGAGTTTGCAAAAAAACCCGAGTATAGTAAAAACGACCAGGAACTTTTTGTACCCGAAACAGAAGTTAAAGCTGCAACTACTACAGAAAAAGTTGTGACTAATAGTGTTACTGGTGATATAAAAATTGGTTTAAATGACAGACTTGCATTTGTAAAGCACTTGTTTAACAATAGTAATGAGGATTACCAAAGAGTACTATCTCAACTAAGTACTATTGATACAGAAGAAAGATCTGTTTCTTTTATTGTAAATATGGTAAAGCCAGATTATAACAACTGGGTAGGAAAAGAAGAGTACGAAGAGCGTTTTATGGCAATTATTGAACGTAAATTTGCATAAAGCTCTTTTATGAACATAAACAACATACTTTATTATATTGGCACATTATTGCTTACTGCAATTATGTGCTTTTCTGTTTACAACTATTTCTTTAATTACGATGCAATTTCTGGGTACTTTACACATTTAGGCTATCCTATATATTTGGTTTACCCTTTAGCAATTTCAAAAATATTAGGCCTTATTACCATCTGGACTAATTTTTCTAAAACACTTAAAGAATGGGCTTACTTTGGCTTTTTCTTAAACACAACAATGGCTTTTGCCGCACATTATATAACTGATAATGGCGGTTACCTTTTTGCTGCTATTGCTTTTATAGGTGCAGCATTATCTTATTACTTTGGCAAAAACCAAAGACCTTAATTATTTTTTTATAATGGGAAAACTATATTTGGTACCAACACCAATAGGAAACTTAGAAGATATTACTTTTAGAGCTATAAGAGTTTTAAAAGAAGTAGATTTAATTTTAGCTGAAGACACACGTACTAGCGGAAAATTATTACATCATTTTGAAATAGACACGCAAATGCACAGTCACCATATGCACAATGAGCATAAAACGGTAGATAGTATTGTAAAACGTATACAAGCAGGTGAAAATATTGCTCTTATTTCTGATGCCGGAACTCCAGCTATTTCAGACCCTGGCTTTTTATTAACTCGCGCTTGTGTAGAAAATAACTTAGAAGTAGACTGCCTACCTGGTGCCACAGCTTTTGTGCCTGCTTTGGTAAATAGCGGTCTACCTAATGACAAGTTTGTTTTTGAAGGTTTTTTACCGGTTAAAAAAGGAAGACAAACACGTTTAAAATTATTGGCTGAGGAGACCAGAACTATTATTTTTTATGAGTCGCCACACAAGTTAATTAAAACATTAGGCCATTTTGTAGAATATTTTGGTGCAGACAGACCCGTTTCGGTTTCTAGAGAACTTACCAAAATGTTTGAAGAAACAATACGTGGTACTGCACAAGAGGTTTTAGAACACTACACAGCAAAACCTCCTAAAGGTGAAATTGTTATTATAGTTGGTGGTAAAAAATAAAACACTTCTCCTTAATTTCTAATTTTACTTAACAATTGCTAATTTCCCTAAATACAGGGATGTACGATAAGAATAACTATTATACTTTTACCAAATGACTTTAGATCAATTTAAAGAAAAACTAAAAAACAACCCAACTGCTATTGCTTTTACAGATACAATGCAGGTTATAGAAGATAATTACAGCTTTACACCAACTGCTTTTAAAAATGGTAGCTTAGAGAATAAAGAAGGTGAAAACTCTGGCTCTTGTAAATTATTTGCTTTTGCTTTAAAACAAGAATTATCCAAAGAAGAAACTTTAGCTTGTTTTGGAGACTACTACAGGGAAGATGTGTTACAGAATCCTAACGGAGACGGACACTTAAACATTAGAAATTTTATGAAAACTGGTTTTAGTGGCTTAGCTTTTAACACTGAAGCTTTAGTAAAAAAATAAAGATGAAAATCAATTTTAAAGCAATTACCCATACTATTTTACTTGCTTTTAGTGTAACTATATTAAGTTGTAAAAGCAATACACAAGAAAGTACTACCGAAAAAAGCTCGGTTTTACCAAATGGTATGCGATTAACTGTTTTAAAAACCAATAAAGACCAAACATCTATAGGCATATTAACAGGCACAAACTACGGAACTACGCACACCTACAAATACAATGTTTTACTACATGAACCAGATGTTAACTGGAGTTTTAGTAGCGGAGAACCTAAAAACTTTTTGTTTTGTAAAGACACTACTTATATACACTACGTAAATAAAAATAATTACCCTATAACTGTTACAGATTCTGTTACAAACACCACCACTACAGAAAATAATTATAAGATAGAAAGTATGTATCAAAAACACGTTGATAACAGGTACTTTTTTAATCTTTTTGGTGATGATTTCTGGTTAGACGTTACTCCTAAACGCTACAACGAAATTAAAAATTCTTGTGAAGAATATGCCATTCCTAATGATGGTGAACTTACTGTAGAAAACAAATAACACATCAACCTAAAACAATAAAACCCCACCAAAATAGCAGGGCTTATAAATAGTATACGAGTTGCTTTTTAGTAAGCGCTTCCGTTATGTTTACCTTCTTCCCAACCGTGTTTACCTAAATATTGGTTTCCGCTTTCTACAGCGCCTTCTTCTATAGAAGTGCCCATAGAGTCGTTCCATCTATTTAAGTATCCAAATAAAGAAATAACTCCAAGCATTTCTACAATTTCACCTTCGTTCCAATACTTGTATAAATTCTCTTTAATTTCTGCATTTACAGCATTTGGTACTTGAGATGCTGCTAAAGAAAAATCTAGTGCAGCACGTTCTGCATCAGAAAAAGCAGCATGTGTTTTGTATTCCCAAATATTATCTAATTGTTCTTGTTCTGCTCCGTAACGTTCTGCAGCTCTTATGGCGTGCGCTTGGCAGTACCTACAACCAGTAGCATTACTACTAACCCAGGCAATCATACGTTTTAGCGCAGAAGTTACATTACCGTCATTAGCCATTACTGCTTTATTTAAGTTTATAAAAGCTTTTGATATTGCTGGTCTGTGCTGCATTGTTAAAACCGAATTAGGACAAAAGCCTAAGGTCTCATTAAAAAATTCTGCCAATTCTTTTGTTTCAGAATCATGATTAGGGTCTAAAGGGTTTACTAAAGCCATAGTTATTTTTATATTTAGTTGTATTTTTGAATCTACAAGAAACGAAAAAATATTATGAGTACAACAAATCATATTACAACCAAATGGTTGGGCAACATGGCTTTTGAAAGTAACAACCCGTCTGGGAATAATCTAACTATAGATATTGCCAAAGAAGATGGTGGTGACGGACAAGGTTACAGGCCAAAAGCACTTATGCTTGCAGGTTTAGCAGGTTGCTCTGGCTTAGACGTTGCTTCTTTAATGAAAAAAATGAAGCTAGAGGTAGACGAGTTTACTATTGAAACTATAGCAAACCTTACAGACGAACATCCTAAGTATTATGATGCTGTTACTATAGAGTACCATTTCCACGGTAGTAATTTAGATGAAAAAAAATTACAACGTGCGGTAGATTTATCAGTTGAAAAATATTGTGGTGTTATGGAAATGTTTAGACGTTTTGCAACATTAGACATTAAAACTATTTTTCATCACGCTTAAATTAACTGTTGAGAACTAAAGGTTCTAGAAATAAGTTCTTGCTTAATTTTTTTATCTTGATTCTTTGAGCTTGAACTTTTCTTGATTCCTAAATATAAAAAAACACCACATGCGCTGGACCATAAAACCTAAACCTGATGCTGCTAAAGTAGCCGAACTACAAAATGCATTACAGGTTGATGAAATTGTGGCTAAACTTTTATTACAGCGCGGTATTACTACTTTTGAAGAGGCTAAAAAATACTTTAGACCACAACTATCAGATTTACACGACCCATATTTATTAAAAGATATGGATTTGGCTATTGCTCGCATAGAACAAGCTATTGCCAACGAAGAAAACATTATGGTTTTTGGCGATTATGATGTAGATGGCACAACTTCTGTAGCCCTAGTATCATCTTACTTGCAAAGTTACTACCCAAATGTTACTACTTATATTCCGGATAGATATAAAGAAGGTTATGGTGTGTCTTATGCAGGTATTGACTATGCAGATGATAACGATATTAGCTTAATTATTGCATTAGATTGTGGTGTAAAAGCAGTAGATAAAGTAGCATATGCAAAAGAAAAAGGTGTAGATTTTATTATTTGTGACCACCATAGACCTGGTGCTACACTACCAAATGCTGTTGCTGTTTTAGATGCTAAAAGGAGCGACTGTAATTATCCGTATGACGAGCTTTGTGGTTGTGGCGTTGGTTTTAAGTTGATACAAGCTTTAGGTAGTAAAAGAGGACAAACCATAGAGGACTTAGTGCCTTATTTAGATTTAGTTGCTACTGCAATTGGCGCAGACATTGTACCTATTACAGGTGAAAATAGGGTACTTGCCTATTTTGGGTTACAGGTTATTAATAGTACTCCTAGAGCGGGTTTTAAAGCTATAATTAATCAGATTAAAAAAGATGTACTTACCATTACAGATGTTGTTTTTGTAATTGCACCTCGTATAAATGCTGCAGGGCGAATGGTACACGGCTTGCACGCTGTTAATTTACTTACCGAAACAAATTTGGAACAGGCAGAAGAATTTGCTGCTGCCATAGAACAATACAATGCAGATAGGCGAGAACTAGACCAAGAAATTACCAAAGAAGCTTTAGTACAAATTACAGATAACAAAGAGGAAAAACGCTTTACATCTGTTGTGTATAGAGAAACGTGGCACAAAGGTGTTATTGGGATTGTAGCATCTAGACTTACTGAAACCTATTACAGACCTACTTTGGTTTTTACTAAAAGTGGAGAAAAACTAGCGGCATCTGCACGCTCTGTAAAAGGGTTTGATGTCTACAACGCCCTTGAAGCTTGCGCAGAACACATAGAACAGTTTGGAGGCCATAAATATGCTGCTGGTTTAACCTTATCTGAAGCACAGTATGATGGTTTTAAAACAGCGTTTGAGAAAGTAGTTGCAGAAACTATAGACCCTAATCTTTTAACTCCAGAAATTACTATAGATGCAGAGCTTAATTTTAATGAAATAAGTCCTAAATTAATGCGAATTATTAAACAAATGGAACCTTTTGGTCCTGGTAATATGTCGCCCGTATTTATGGCAGAAAACCTACAAGACACAGGTTATGCAAAAGGCGTAGGGCAAGAAGAAGCACACTTAAAATTAGCTGCTGTACAAAATGGTTCTAGCCAAATTGGAGCTATTGGTTTTAATTTAGGTGATAAATTGTCTTTAGTACAAAACAAAAAGCCTTTTAGCGCTGTTTTTTCTTTAGATGAAAATGAGTGGCAAGGGGTTGTTAGCTTGCAATTAAAACTTAGAGATATTAGATAAAAAAGCCCAAACACCAATTAGATGCCTGGACTTTTTAGAAAAAAACTAACTCAAAACTTAACTTTTATTTTTATTTTAATAATGAATACACAAACTCTGGATGTCCACGTTCTCCATCTGCATTTGTAAGTGCTAAAAACTTAATTTTGTATAGGTTTCCGTCGGTATCAGACATCACATAAAAAACATTATTATAGTGACCTACAGGATTGGGAGGGGCTACATTTCTCCAACTACTTCCTACACTTCTTTGATCATCAGTAAATTTAGAAGCATCAACATTTGCTAACGTAAAATTGTCATAATTTAAATCGGTTTCAACTTCTGTATCTATCATATATACTTGAGCATTGGTTTTTGCGTTATTAACCACAAAATCAGTGTACCCGTAAGAACCAGCCCCTTCTATTTCATTAGTAAAAACAGTAAAATTTAAGTCCCAATTTTCTCTTATAGGCTCAACCTTAATTTCTTTTTCTGTATCAAAACTAAAAAATGTAAAATTATAGTCGCCATCTTTAGAAATGGTTACCTCTTTATGTGTGGTATCATCTAAATCTGCATATTGTAAAACATAATCATCACCATTTCTTAGAATTCTAATTTTTTTCCAACCTCTAGACTCTCCACTAACAGCAACACTTCCTGTACTAGGAACTTCTGTACCAACTTTAAAACCTAAGTTTACTAGGTATACTGCGTTATTGGCATCTGTGCTAGAAATTTCATCTATAGCTGTTTCTAAAATGTTACCATTTGGGGCGTCTATAAATTCAGAATTTGCAGGATCAAAAGTGCCAATAGCTACCTGTGGTTGTAAATCTTGAATTTCTTGTGAAGTTGAGTTTATAGCATCAATATCTGTAACAGAAAGTTTAGCCGTTGCCATATATATTGATCCATTTAGCGCTACTCTAAAATTTTCACCTGAGAAAAATCCTAAATCCCACGTATCTCTTTGTACTACTGAAGATGTATTGGCACTTAAATCTACATACACTTGGTTTGGCTCATTAGGCCCTCCAACATTTGGACCTATTGACGCTCCTTCTATAACAATTTTAATAGCTTCGCCAGGCTCGTCATCCTTACTACAGCTAGTAAAAGCCATAACTGTAGCGCATAGTGTAATAGTTAATAATTTGTTTAACATAATTGTAATTTTAAAATTTAAGGTTATATAATAATTTTAAGTAATAAGATCGTCCGTAGCCTAGCAAAATACCATTACTGGCAGAAGAATGAGTTCCTTCTCCTACAGGGCCATTAACATCTACAGTTGTAACATCTAATAAGTTTCTGGCTCCTAGAGTAACCTGAAAGGATTCATCTAAAAAAGATTTTTTTAAAGAGGTATCTAACCAATTATAAGCATTGGTAGTTGTTTTGGAAAACGTTGGGTTTCCGTTGGCGTCAGTTCCTGTTGCGCTATAGTTTTGTTGTTCTCCCGTGTGTTTTAAAAGTACAGTTACTGCTGTATTCCATTTTTTTATTTGATAGGTACTACTTGTATTTAATTGAAATGAATACAGAAATTTATCATCTGAGTTTACCTCATCATTAGCAACTTGTGATATGCCTTGTAATGTAGCTCCAATATTAAACGTCCAGTTGTTTGTTTTTAAACTATTTTCTGATGTTACACCCCATAATTTATACTCATTAACATTTATGTACTGGTATTGTAAAGGTGTTTGGTTTACAATGGCTAAATCTATTTTATCTTTTACGTCTATGTAGGTAAGTTTTACAGCATTTAAAAGAGATACATCTTTGATCCAACTACGTTTTTTTAAATTTAAAAAAGACGTAAAACCGTTTTCTGGTTTCAAATTTTCATTACCTCTAACATCATGATTACTATCTACAAGATAATAGTACAATTCTTCAAAATTTGGTGTGCGGTAGGAGTTCCCAAGGTTTGTTCTTAACTCAAACCCATTTTTTATAAGATAACGTGCACTTAAAGAACCTAAAAGTTTAGAATTAAAAGTTGAGTTATATTCGTAACGCACACCTGGTCGCAAAAGAATTTTATCAGAAATAGTAACTTCTGATGATCCAAATATGGCATAATTACTTTGAGACTGTTCTTTATCTTGTGCTGTAACATCGCCCGAAGCCTGTGTATCAAAACCTTTAATAAAACGAGTTTCATAACCTAATTGAAAATTATAAAAATCGCTTTTAACTAGATTATTAATACTTCCTTTAGAGAAAAACACACTACTAGATTGGTACACTTCATCAGTTTCATTACTTCTCTGGTTTGTAATTATATAATTATTAAACTCATTTAGATTCCGCTTTTGCTTTTGATAAGATGCAGAAGCCTTATAATTTGCTCCAGAATTTAATCTTCCGTTTATGCTTAAATTATTAACAAATCTATTGGTTGTAAAAATCCTGTCAGTTGCAGATGGGTTACTAGTTTGCGATTGTGTATCTATATTAGCTCTAACAGCTGCATCATAGTAGTTAACCACTTCATTTAGGTACTCAAACTTATAAAAAAACTTAAAGTTATTTTTAGTATAATTTACTAATGCATTAGTGTTTATTTGTGTTTTAGGCAACCAATCATATCCTCTTAATCCATCATTTTTATAATAGTCTTCTCCTTGCCTACCATTATAAAAACCTGCGAACTGATTTCTATTTACTCCTAATCTAGTATACCAATTGTTGTTTATATTATGACCAATATTTAGTCCTTGTATGTGTTTCCCCTTATTAAACCAAGCATACTCATCACTAATTGTTTCCTCTTGTAAAATTGCTTGTACTTTCCAATCACTATCACTAGACTTTTTAGTGATTATATTAATAACTCCAGAAACAGCATTAGCTCCATACTCAACACCCATTGCTCCTTCAACAATTTCAATACGCTCTACATCATCAAGGTTTATTTGTGTTAAATCTATATTATTCCCTAGTCCGCTGTCACTAACAAGAGGAATATTATCAACCAAAATATTGAAGTATTGAGCATCTAAACCAAAAAAAGAAATTGTAGATTTTCCTGTCTGCCCATTTGGAACTACGGTTAGGTTTAAATTAAAATTTAATACATCTGCCAAATTATTGGCTGCCTGGTTTTCTATTTGCTCCCTGTTTATAACAATAACATTATGAACCGATTTTTTTATTGATTGCGGATTATACTGTCCCGTAACAACTACTTCTTCTAACTTATTTAAGTTTATTGAGTCCTTTTTTAACTCTTGTGAGAACACAAAAACAGAGAAAAAAAGCATAAAATAAATAGACAAATATTTACTATTTAGAATCATTCCTAATAATTTTCGGCAAATATATGTGTTATTTTTAATCAATCTAAATAAATTTAATATTTTTGTCAGAACAAAACAGACATTACATACAAATACACAATTATGAAAAAAGTACTTTTTTTAGCCATAGCAATAGTTGGCTTTAGTTTGCAAGGAGTTGCACAAGACAAAAAACAATTAGACAAAGAATCTATTAAAGATATGTGTGGTTGTTTTAAAGTAAATTTTAAGTACACAGAGACTTTTGCACCAGAAATTGATTATGAAAAGCATTTAGATTATACCTCTGGAGCTTTAGAATGGGCAGAGTTAATTGAAGATGAAAACAACAAACTGTCTATACAGCACCTATTGGTTATAAAAGATACTATGGTAATTAAGCATTGGAGACAAGATTGGTTATATGAGAACAATCGTGTTTTTCATTACGATAAAGACAACAAATGGGTATTTACAGAATTACCTAAAGATGAAGTAAAAGGACAATGGACACAGTTAGTTTACCAAGTAGATGACAGCCCTAGATACTCTGGATCTGCAACTTGGATACATGCAGATGGCAAAAATTATTGGGAAAACAAATCAGATTCTCCACTACCAAGAAGAGAATACTCTAAAAGAAGTGATTACAATGTTATGGCAAGAGGTAACCGCCAAGAAATTACAGATTACGGTTGGTTACACGAGCAAGACAATGATAAAATTATTAGAGAAACAGGTAGCAAAGACGTTTTACTTGCTCAAGAAAAAGGATACAACACCTATGTAAGAGTACCAGATGAACAATGTTTAGCTGCAAAAGACTGGTGGAAAAACAACAAGAAGTTTTGGGCAAAAGTAAGATCTGCTTGGAACAAGGTATATTCTAAAAATAGCGAAATAGAACTTGCTAAATCTGTTGATAAAAAACCTTTGTTTATGCATTTTTATGAGTTAGAAAAAAAGAATGCAAATGAAAAAGAAATCCTTGCTTTAATACAAAAATTTGCATCAACTAAAACAACAGAAAATGCACCTGGAAAATAAAAGAACCCTACTATTTATAACAGCATTTACATTTTTGTTACTGGCTTTTAATTCCCCCCAATTGCCAGAAAAATTACAAAAAAAAGTAAACGCAGCAATAAGCTATGCTTATGGTACAGAATCTTTTAAATTAAGCGGAATCACAAGTGATGTGATTCCGCCTAAAGATTATGTTTTTAAAATTAAAACTGATGACACAGTAACTGGCTATGCTTATGTTGGGCAAGCAAATAGTATGAAAAACGTATTTGACTATGTAGTGTTTATAAACAAAGACCTTAGTATTAAAAAAACAAAGGTTTTAATTTACAGAGAAGACCACGGCAGACAAATAGGCGCACAGCGTTGGCTAAAACAATTTATTGGTTTATCTATAAATAAAAAACCTGTGTATGGTGAAAATGTAGATGCTATTTCTGGTGCAACTATTTCTGCAAAAAGTATGACAATTGCAGTTAAAGATGTACTTGAAACTATACAGAAATTAAACAATAAAAAACTTCTTTAACCTATACAATTATGAGAGACATAGACGCTATTTATTATAATGATTTTGGAATTGCCTTTCATTGGAAAAAAGAACCTAAAAATTACCGTAGTAAAATACAAGTAGTATTTAGAGACACAGGTTTTTTACTTACACAAAAAGAATTACTACGTTTTGCAGAGCATATACAAAGCACTATGAATTCTAATGCTGTGTGTAATTGTTGCTCTAAAAAAAAGTCTTGCAGAGCATTACTGTTAGAGACACCTGTACCACAAGTTAGTTTGGCTGTTAGCGTTAATGAGTTAACAGCGATAAACGACTTAATAGAGGGCACTATTTTTCAGTTAAATATAGATGATTTTTTAAGTGATATCTGTAACAATTAAGTTTAGTAACTCTTTACTAATTGTAATACATTTACACTAACTAAACTGTTCTCAAATGGATCCGTACGCAGCACTACGTTACAAAGAATTTAATGTTTTTTTACTGGTTAGGTTTGCTATGGTATTTGCTTGGTCTATGCAGTTTATTGTTATAGAATGGCAAGTGTACTCCTTAACTAAAGATCCACTTTCTTTAGGTATAATTGGACTTATGGAGGTTATTCCTGCCGTGTCTATGGCACTATTTGCAGGGCATATTGTAGACCAAAAAGAAAAAAGAAATCTTTTAATTAAATGTATTTTAGGGTTTTCTGTAATTAGCTTTGGCTTGTTTGTTATTAGTATGCCAAGTGTTATAGCGCAAACTACAACTAAGACTATTTTATACATTACCTATTTTTTAGTTTTCTTAGGCGGCTTGGTACGTGCGTTTTTGGGTCCTACTATTTTTTCCTTAATTGCCCTAATTGTTCCTAAAAAGATATACCCAAATGCTGCTACTTGGAGTAGCACTACTTGGCAAATGGCATCTGTTTTAGGGCCTGCTTTAGCTGGCTTTTTTATAAGCTGGATTGGTGTACACTGGTCTATGTGTGTAATTTTTGGGTTTTCATTATTTGCCTTAATTACGTTATTACAAATTCCTAAAAAACCAATTCTTAATCCTAAAATTGGCGAGCCTGTTTTTAAAAGCTTAAAAGAAGGTTTAAACTTTGTATTTAAAACCAAGGCAGTATTAGGCGCATTAACTTTAGATATGATTGCTGTACTATTTGGCGGTGCTGTTGCTTTACTACCCATTTTTGCGCAAGATATTTTACAAGTAGGCTCACAAGGCTTTGGCATTTTAAGAGCTGCGCCTGCTGTTGGTGCAGCATTAATGATGTTAACCTCTACTCGTTTTCCGTTGCATAAATTTGCAGGTAAAAAACTATTGCTTGCTGTATTTGCCTTTGGTATTTGTATTATTGTTTTTGGGCTGTCTACCTATTTCTGGGTGTCTGTTGCTGCCTTATTTTTTAGTGGAGCCGTAGATGGTGTGTCTATGATTATAAGGCAAACTATTTTACAATTAAAAACACCAGACCATATGCGTGGTAGGGTAGCCTCTGTAAATTCTATGTTTGTAGGTTCTTCTAATGAGCTTGGTGCTTTTGAAAGCGGACTTACAGCCAAACTAATGGGAGCTGTAACAGCTGTGGTTTTTGGTGGCACAATGACGCTTATTACAGTTGGTGCCACTGCTATTTTTTCTCCTAGCTTTAGAAAATTAGACCTAAGTAAAGATGTACAAGAGCACGAAAAAGAAGAGTAATCAACTTTAAATATTCTAGCCTTTAAACAAAATAAATCCCTATATTTTTACGTTTAATACAGGATAAAAAACTGGCTAAATTTGCACTACAGCTCATAAAGAGGCAGTTATCAACCTATATAAAAAATGAGAATATTATTTACGGTATGTTTTGTAGTACTTGTTAGTGCAATTGGCTCTGCACAAAATTTGGTTAAAAACTCTAGCTTTGAAGATTATAAAAATTGCCCAAGTGACATCGGTAAATTTACAAACAATGTTAATGACTGGTCTATTTTACAAGGTACTACAGATTATTTAAACTCTTGCAGCAGAACCGTAGGTTTTTTAAATCATAACGGAAAACAAATAGCCCGCAGCGGTTTTGCTTACGCTGGCATTTTTACATACTCTAACAAAGATTATAGAGAATATGTACAAGGTACTCTAAGTGAAAAGCTAGAAAAAGACAAAAAGTATATTGTTACATTTTATGTGAGTTTAGCAGATTATGCTACTCTAGCTATTGAAGATTTTAGTATTTTATTTACCAACAAACCTATTGCTGGTTCTACAATAACAAACAGTAAAAAAACCTTAGTTACACATAAAACACTATCTAAAATTAATGGTTTAGTGTACGACCATTATATGCAGCTAGATCCTATTTTTTATAAAAGCAAACAAATTTGGATGCAGGTTTATATTCCTTTTACTGCAAAAGGATATGAAACAAATTTTACCATTGGAAATTTTGCTAGTAATAGTAGAACCCAAAAAATTAAAGTCTCTGAGGTAAACGAGAAAGATTTTTCATACTACTACATAGATGATGTTAGTGTTGAAGCAAAAGACCGAGAATTGCCTCCTTTGTATGCTGAAACTGTACCACAAAAAGCAGATGCCACACCAAAAATAGAACGCAATAAAGTATATACATTTAAAAACGTTTTATTTGAATTTAATAAAGCCGATTTACTAACTGTTTCTGAAGAAGAAATAAATGTATTAGCTACAATTTTACGCAACAACAACAAGCTTACTATAGAAATTTATGGGCATACTGATGCCGTTGGCTCTAAAGAACGAAACTTAGAACTTAGTAACCAACGTGCTAAAGCTGTGGCTAGCTATTTAATTGATAGCGGAATTGATGAAAACCGTGTAAAATGGATAGGATACGGCAGTAGCAAACCTATAGCAGATAACACTACAGAAGAGGGGCGTACACAAAACAGAAGGGTAGAGTTTAAAATGTTAGAAAATTAATTTTCTAGTTTTTCTAAACTTAATTTTTCATCATTAAAAACTGCGTAAGTATAGTAACCAATCCAGTCGCCAAGGTTAATGTAGGTAGATTTTCCGTTTAGGTCTATTGTCATTGGTAAATGACGATGTCCAAAAACAAAATAATCATAATGTTTAGTTTCTAATTTACGTTTTGCATATTGTACCAACCACTCTTTGTCTTCGCCTAAAAACTTAACATCATCATCACCTGAAATTGCTTTGTTTTTTACTGAAAAGTATTGAGCTAAAGATACACCTATGTCTGGGTGTAACCATCTGTAAAACCATTTAGAAACAGGGTTTGTAAACACCTTTTTCATTCTTTTATAACCTTTATCGTGTGGTCCTAAACCGTCCCCATGACCTATAAAAAATGAAGTATTGTTAAATAAAAATTGTTGTGGTGTGTGGTACACTGGTATGTTTAATTCTTCTTCAAAATAACCATCCATCCAAAGATCATGATTACCTACAAAATAATACACAGGTATACCCGCATCTGTTAGTTCTGCTAACTTACCTAAGGTTCTTGTAAATCCTTTAGGAACTACAGTTTTATACTCAAACCAAAAATCGAATAAATCTCCTAACAAAAAAATTGCAGCAGCATCTTCTTTAATTTCGTCTAACCAAGCAACAAACTTTTTTTCTCTTGGTTTACTCTCTGCCATAGTTGGCGCACCCAAGTGATTATCGCTTGCAAAGTATACTTTTTTACCTTTTGGAACTGTAATTTTTTTCATTTGCTAGTAAAGATACGTAAACAGAAATTTTTAATTAGTTGTCTGATGCGTACCACTCTGCAAAAGAAGAGTCTGTTTCTTGTAGTTTTAAAGAGTGTAAGCTAATATTTTGTGGTAGTCTTGCTTTAATTTTTTCAGCAAAATCTATTACCATATTTTCACTAGTTGGTTGGTAGTCTGCTAATATTACACTGTGCCCTCTTTTTGTTAACTCCTCTGCCAACTCTATATGTGGTGTGTTTTTATTAAAAACCGTAGCGTGGTCATACACATCTACAATTTCTTCTTTGACTATTTTTTTAAGATCACCAAAGTCTATAACCATACCCCATTTAACATTGTTAGTATCTGTAATAGGAGAACCAATTACGGTAACAGATAATTTATAACTATGTCCATGTACATTTCTACATTTACCATCATAGCCATATAATGCGTGACCGGTTTCAAAACTAAACTGCTTGGTTATTCTAATATTACTCATACTTACATATTTTGCGCTGCAAAGGTATTATTTTAAGGCAGATGTTTTTATCTATTAACAAATAAAATCTCTACCAAACAGCTAATAAGACTAAAACTATGGTCTTTTACCTGATGATAGAGATTTATGACTTTACTTTTTACCAGTTTACACCAGTAAAATTTAGTAACTATTGTGCTATAATTTATTCGTAAAAATTAACTGCACCAGAGTTAATATCATACATAGCACCAACAATTTTAATTTCGCCATTCTTTTGCATTTCTGCAAGAACACTACTCTCTTCTAAAATTTTGTCTATAGTAAGTTGTACGTTTTTAGCAGACACGTTATCTACAAACTCTAAGTTTTTAGAGTTACGCAAACTATCATCTTTTGGCTCTGCAACAGCATTTACAGCAGGCTTAATTTTAGCCAACATTGCTGTTAAGTTTCCTAATTCTGCATTGTCACAAGCTCCTTTAATTGCACCACAACTAGTGTGTCCTAAAACTACAATTAGTTTAGTACCTGCTAATTTGCAACCAAACTCCATACTACCTAAAATATCTTCGTTTACAAAGTTACCGGCAATACGTACGCTAAAAATATCTCCTAAACCCTGGTCAAAAACCAACTCGGCAGATACTCTAGAGTCTATACAGCTTAAAATAGTTGCAAAAGGAAACTGACCTTCACTAGTATCATTAACTTGTTCTAATAAGTTTCTGTTCGCTTTTAAGTTACTTTGAAACCTTTGGTTTCCTTCTTTTAAAAACTGTAAAGATTTTTCTGGAGTCATTGTAGACTGAGTCTCTTTAGTATGTGCTTTCATATATTTTTATTTTTTAAATTATTATAATTTTAATGTACTTACCAACTACTTATTGGTGTATAATAGTAATGATACATCTGCTTTGTTTATTACATTGCGCACACCTTTTGTTGCTCTGTTTACACAAAGTAAATTAATATTACTTTTTAATAGGTACTTAGATATGTAACTTATTTCATTACCTTCTTGCTCAGGAACAAAGTCTATAGCTTCTTTAGAAGCTAAAATTGCTTGCTCTTTATTTCCTTTTTCTGCAACTGTTAAAGGTGTTATTGTTTTTTGACTATTTTTTATTAAATCTTCAATAAACTTTAAATGAAAAAACTCTTTTTTTTCATTTAAAACACCTAAAGTTAAGCTATTAACAGGTGTAACCTCTCCATTTTTAGTAGTTATTAAAACTAAGCCTTTGTAATTTTTCAAAACAAAATCTGTAATATGATCACCAATAATGTTAATCATTTTAGATTTTCTTTTTCCTAAAACAATCACATCTGGTTGTTGTTCTTCAATTTGTTTTGCTATTTCATTCTTTACATTGCCAAAAGAAAAACTATGTTTAATTTTTGTATTGGATGCCTTAGAAATTGGCTTAATAATATTACTTATAATATGGTCTGTGCTATTGTATTGTTCATTAATAGAACGCATAGCAGACAGTTGGTTGTCTCTAACAACTACATCTGATGCCTTTTTTGCATAAAAGAAAGACACATCTCCATTTATCGTTTTAGCCAAGTTTACAGTACTCTGCAATGTAGCAACTGTAGTCTCTTTTAAATCTGATAAAACTAAAATTTTATATTTCTTTTTTAGCATACGACCTCTAATTTAAACTAACGTTAGATTTTGGTCTCAACTTAAAAAATTCTATAAAACTATCTGGATTCTCTACTACACCTCTTTCTGATATTAACTTAATATCTATATTACGCTCTTTTGCTTTAAAAGCAAAGTCTTCTAAAATTTCAATGATGTCATAATCTAAATATCTAGTTTTAGTAACATCAAACTCTAAATAGGTGTCTTTAGGTAAACTGTCTAACTCTTTTAAAATAGCTCCTTTGTTAAAGAAAGTAACTTCTTCTGCAAGTTCCATTTTAATTTTGTGCTTACCATTGCTATTATCCTCAATGTGTAAAAAGTGAGAGTTTTGGTAGCTTTTTAATAAAATAACAATAATACCTACTAACAAACCTAAACCAATTCCGTACAATAAGTTTATAAATACAATTCCTAAAACAGTAACTGTAAAAGGGATAAACTGTTTCCAGCCTAGTTTATACATTTTTTTAAACAATGCTGGTTTGGCTAATTTATAACCTACAATAAATAATATAGCTGCCAAGACAGATAAAGGTATTTTATTTAAAAGTGTAGGAATTAAAATAACAGAAATTAACAATAAAAAACCGTGAATAATTGCCGATAATTTTGTTTTCCCTCCAGATTGAATGTTTGCTGAACTCCTCACAATTACTTGCGTAATAGGCAAACCACCAATTAAACCAGAAACAATATTACCTGTTCCTTGCGCAAATAATTCTCTGTTTGTTGGAGTTACATTTTTGTCTGGATCTAACTTATCTGTTGCTTCTACACATAACAAAGTCTCTAAACTAGCTACTAAAGCAATAGTAAATGCTATAATCCATACCTCTGGATTTGTTATAGCTGAAAAATCAGGAAAATTAAACTGACCTATAAAACTGTCAAAGCCATCTGGTACTGGCACAGCAACAAGATGATCTACAGAAATATTTAAGCTTGAACCTTTTGTTAAAATATAAAAAACAATTCCAACTGCAACAGCCACTAGTGGACCTTGAACAATTTGAAAAATCTTTCCTTTTTTAGAAAGAACATTAGACCACAATAATAATATAAACATTGAAATTAATGCTACTACTGTTGCACCTACACTTACGTTACCACTAATTAATGCATTTATAGCTTTTAAAAGTTCTGTAAATGTATTTTCCCCATCAATTTGTAAAAAAGCAAAATCTCCCTGTGGATCTTTATCCATTCCAAAAAAGTGCGGAATTTGCTTTAAAATAATAATAATACCTATACCTGTAAGCATTCCTTTAATTACTGAAGATGGAAAGTAATAACCAATAACTCCTGCCTTTAAGGCTCCAAAAATTAATTGAATAACACCACCTAAAACAACGGCAACTAAAAAACTTTCATAACCTAAATCTTGTATTGCAGTAAAAACTATAGCTGCTAAACCTGCAGCAGGTCCACTAACACCTATTTTAGAGCCACTTAAAGCTCCTACTACTACACCACCAATTATACCTGCAATTAAACCAGAGAAAAGAGGCGCACCACTTGCTAATGCAATACCTAAACATAAAGGTAACGCTACGAAAAACACAACTACACTAGCTGGTAAATCGCTTTTTAAATTTTTAAACATATTAAATAGAATATTTTGCCTCTTGATTTTATTTTTTCAAGAGGAATTAAATAAATTAATGTGACCACACGCCAAAATGTGCAGTCTAAAAAGTCTAATTATAATATGTAAAAATCGGGAGGTGGAGAGACAAGGTTTATTAAAGGCCTTGGATACTTTTTAGAAGTATATGCTTGTTTGCTTTTTTCTTCAACGTAAGAAATATCTATTTCTGAAAAGTTATCAGAGTTTAAAAACTTTTTAGCATTGTGACCTTCTTCTTCTTCTGACATCGAATAAAAAGCAGAAATATCTACAGAATCATTCACCATAGTAATTATAGTTGGCGCAGATAAAAACGCCAAGAATAATACAGTGAAAAATATAGATATTATTTTTTTATACATTCTTTTTTTAAGTCAGAAGTTTACAAATATAGACCAAAACGTAAAATATAAAAATAGCTAATCCTAAAAAAAAATGCTTATGACAACATTTTTAAATAGTTAACTCTTTTTATAATTTAATTAGTTTATAATTGCAAAAACTGGTTGTAAATTTATTTTCTTTTATATTTTTTACTGTTTTTAACTCTATTAAAAACATAAACTGCTACTACAAATAATGCTAGTAATGGAAATACTAAATCTCCTCCCATAATCTTCTTATTTTTTAATTCTTCTTATTTTTAATGATAAAAGACACTATTGCAGCCGTTACCACTCCCATAGATAACGCAGTAAATATGCCTTGTCGTATATAATTATCTATATTAAAATATTCTACAGCCTTATCTTGCGTCATAGTTCCCATTTTTACAATGTATTTTGTTATGTTAGCAAAATACTCTGGTGATATGTAAACGTAAGTAATGTATTGCGTAGCCGGACTTAATATAGCTATTACAGCACTTAAAACTATACCGCTTATAAAACCTTCTTTCCACGTAATTTCTCCGTTGAAATCGGTTTGCTTTTTGTCTCGCAACGCCAAAACATATAGTATAATAGCTACTACACCAAATAAATTAGTAAGTATTAAGTGTTTACTAACTTGGTCTGTATGCCACCCCATTTGTTTTTCAAAATAAGCCCACAAAAGCGCACAAGCAGAAAAGATAAAACCCCATTTTATCTCTGTTTTAAACTTATTCATAAAAACTATTTTCTATATTTTGATAATGCATTTTTTGTAAAATCAGACAAAACCAATTTACCAGAAACAGTAGCTCGTTCTTGTAACAAACTATCCCAATTCTCTGTTCCTTCCCATAAAATTGATTTCATTTCTTGTAAAGCCTCTGGATTGTATGATGCTAATTTTTCTGCAAAAATTTCAATCTCTTTATCCATCTCTATAATAGATCCAAAAACTTTAGCAAACAAACCTTTATCTTTTGCCCAATAAGCACTTTGCCAATCTGTAGCCGCCAAAGAAAGTTCTGCTAAACCGCTTTTACCAACTTTACGTTCTACAGCTGGTGCAATTACAAAAGGACCAATACCTATAGATAACTCAGAGAGTTTTATAGATGCCGCTTCTGTAGCAAAAGCATAGTCACAAGCAGCTGCCAAACCAACGCCACCGCCAACTGTTTTGCCTTGTATACGACCCACAATTAGTTTTTTACACTTGCGCATTGCATTAATAACATTTGCAAAACCACTAAAAAATTGTTGTCCTTCTTCTAAATTAGTTACTTCCATTAACTCGTCAAAAGAAGCACCTGCACAAAAAGCTTTTTCACCTTCAGACTTTAAAATGATTACAGATACAGCCGTATCATCAGATAATTTCTGAATCTCTTTTGTTAATCTATCTAACAATTCTGCTACAAAAGAATTACTAGCCGGATGACCAAATTCTATTGTTGCCACTTTATTATCTATATTGGTATATAAACTACCGTTTGCTCTTGTTGTACCCATAAAAGTGTTTTATGTTGTGTAAAGTTCAAAATTACGTTTTTTGTAAGAGTGGACGAAACTTTGTGTTAAATTTAACCACCAGTGCACCGCCTCTTATTAACATCCAAACCACAAAAGACAGCCAAATTCCCGTAAAGCCCCAACCTAGCTCTTTACCTAGATATAACATAGGTACAAAACCTAAAAATGTAGCATCTAAAAGCGTATCTCTTAGGTATTTCATTTCCCCTAAGCCTTTAAAAAGTCCATCAAAAACAAATGCTATAGCATTAATTGGTAAGCTTAGTATTATGATATAAAAAACTGAATAAAATGTATCTAAAGCCACTTGCTCGTTAGAAAAAATTCTTCCTATAGGGCGATAAAAAACAAAGCCTAAAACCACCAAAGTTAAACTAACTGTTATCCCATATTGAAGAATTTTTTTAGCCAACAGCCAAAGGTTATTATAGTCTTTTGCACCTAATAATTTACCACCTAAAATATTACCAGCAGCGCCATAACCATCTATAAAAAAGGCAGAAAACAACCACACATTTATAGCTATTGTGTGGGCACCAATAAACCTATCTCCTAGATCTGTGGCCTCGCGCACGGCTAATATTAACGCTATGTTTAAAGACAATGCACGCACAAATAAATTTAAACTCATAACCACCAAACGCCCTAATTCTGGGTGCAACGGAAAGCGTAACTTTAAACTAATATCTGTTTTTAAAATAAGTAAAAAGAATGCTATTATTGCCATTACTGCTTGTGATAGTAAACTTGCCCAAGCCGCACCATCTAAATACATAGGGTCTAAAATACCTTCTATACCGTAAACAAAAATATAATCTAAAAAAATATTTAAAAAAGCACCTATTAAAGCTATTACCATTGGCCAGCTTGTGTTTTGCAAACCTCTAAAAATACCCATTACAGCAAACGTAAATAGTGTTAACGGAAAACCCCAAACCCTAATACCGTAGTAAGACACGCAAAACTCTAAAATTTTGCCCTTTGCCTTAAAAAACACAAATATTTCTTCTATTACAAAAACAGTAGAAAGTAGAATTACAACACTTAATAAAATATTAAAAAAAATAGCCTGCACTGGTAATGTTTTAACCTCTGCCAATTTACCAGCTCCTAAATATTGAGAAATTATGGCAGATATAGCACTTCTAGTTTGTCCTAAAACCCAAATAAGCATAGACAAAAAAGACCCCACAATACCTGCTGCCGCAAGAGATTCTAGTCCGTAGTTAGGAATATTACCTACTATAGCAGCGTCTGTAATAGAAAGTAATGGCTCAGATATACCTGCAATTGTAGCGGGTATTGCCAGTTTGTTTATATTTTTAAGATTTACAATTTTATTCAAAAAAAATAGCTTTATAAAACAAGTTCAAAACAATGAAAAGGGTGTTCACTTTGTTTAGGAAAAAATATATCTCCTAATTGTTTGTAACCTCTGGTTTGGTAAAAATTTACATTGCGTTTATTTACACTAAAAGTATCTAACCGTACAGATACAAAGTCATTATTTTTAGCATATTCCTCTGCAAAATTCATCATTTTTTGCGCATACCCTTTACCCTGTAGTTCTGGATGCACAGACAACCTATGTATGTATAAATTAGTATCATTTTTAGTGAGCCACTTAATAGGAACATATTCACTATCCATATGGGTAGACAATACAATGGTTCCCGCAATTTTTTCATCAACCTCTAAAACATATAATTCTTCTTGGGCAATATCATTTAAAAAAGCTTGTTTACTTGGGTAGTGCTCGTTCCACTGGTAAATGTCATTTTTAATCATAAAAGCAGCACAAGCCTTTGTAACAGTAAGAATTTTGTCTATTTCTGATTTTTTTGCGAGACGAATCATTGGAGGTATAAATTAAATTGTAAATTTAGAGTATAAAATACAACTGATAAAATGTGCTGGTATTTTTAATACGTCTTTAACCAAGACTAAATGCACATATAATAACCTAATTAAACTCAATATAAAAAATGAAGAATATATTGGTTCCCATAGGAACATCTACAGAAAGTCATGAAACATTACAATACGCCGTAGATTTTGCTAAAAATTTTGATGCAACCATTTATGTAATGGAAGTTTTTAATGTTATTTCTGCTGGCGCTGGTAGTTTGGCCAATGCTACAGATAAGATTGAAAAAAACAACAGAGAACAATTGTTAGATGTTGTTAATAAGGTTGATAAAAAAGGAACTGAAATTAAAATTGCAACTTACCAAGGGGATATTATTGCTGGTCTTAAAAAAATTGACAAGCAGTTTTTAGGAATAGATTTAATAATTATGGCTCCTAGAAGTAATGATGTTAACGAGGGTAATTACCTAGGCAACACTTCTGGTAAAATTATTAAAAAAACAGATATACCTACATTAATAGTACCTGTAGGCTATGTTTTTAAACCTGTAACATCTATACTTACGGCTTTTAAATCTGGTATTTTAAAGCGCAAAAGAATACTTAACCCATTAATTACTATTAAAAAACAGTTTAATAGTGCCGTTAACTTATTATTGGTTAAAACGCCTGGCTATACAGATGATGATTTAAAAGTAGATACCGCATTATTAGATATTAGTTCTAAAATGACACTTACAGAAAATGTAACTACTTACCACGGCGTATTAGAGCATTTTTTAACTAAACAACCAGATATGTTGTGTGTGTTTAGAAGAAAAAGAGGTTTTTTTAAGAAGTTATGGGAAAAGAATACCATTTCTAAATCAGAGTTTTTTGCCCCTGTACCTGTATTGGTTTTAAGCGTTAAAAAAGACTAAGGTTTTTTAAATAATTACATACAAAACCCCTTTACATTTAGTAAAGGGGTTTGTTGTTTTACATAAAATTGAATTGCTTCACCTAAAGTAAGAACCCACTAATGCTTAGTTATTAACTTCTGCTGGTCTCTAAAATAACTTGGCGTGTAGCCCATTTTACGTTTAAAGGTTCTATTAAAGTTAGATATGTTATTAAAACCACTATCAAAACAAATTTCGTTTATAGAGCGTTCTGTTTCTATAAGCAACCTTGCTGCATGGCCCAAGCGCAAATCACTAACATAGTCAGAGAATGATGAATTTGTACTTTTTTTAAAAAAATGACTAAAAGCAGACTCAGACATATTTACCAAACTTGCCACATCTTTTAATGGTATTTTTTGGTGCAAATTTTCTTTAATATAATTGTTTACTTTTTCTATTCTACGGCTCTTATGCATAGTGTAGTGGTCTACATAGGAGTGTGACGCTAACATTTTTGTACTGCGTGCAATAGACAAATCATACAAAATAGATAAAAAATTAAGAAGCGAATCAAAATCCTGAGACTCAGACAAACGCAATATTTTGGGCTTTAAAGCCGCAATAGTTTCTTTAGAAAATAAAATACCTCTTTTAGATTTTTCTAATAGGTCTCTAATAGGCAACATTAACTTTCTATTTAATGCCAACTCTGACAAAAACTTTTCATGAAATTGTACTGTTACCACATGTGCTTTTGTATTCTCGTCTACACCTGTCCATGCATGTGGTGTGTTAGGCCCTACCAAGACCAAATCATTATCTACATACTCCTGTATAGAATCTCCAATAATTCTTTTTCCTGATGAATTTAAAACTAAATTAAGTTCTAATTCTGGATGAAAATGTATAGGAAAATCAAACTTAGCAGAATGATGGTTTAATACAATGAAGAAATCATCTTCACATATAGGCACTAACTCCCTTAAAATACGCGCTTCTTTATTCATAATAGTATCATATTATATTTCCACAAAATAAAGCTTCAATAATAGTAAAATGTAAATAAATGACTACATTTTTTATCAAATTAAATAAAAATAACCCAATTTTCAATCATAAAAGTCAATAATAATTCATTGTATAACTACAATAACAACCTTAAATTCATATTAGTATCACTATTTAACATCATTTACAAAATTTAAGTTAATGTTATGTTATTATTTTGTAAACAACTTAATTACTAACTAAAAAATTCATGAACTAATGAAATATGAGTTTCAAAAAAGTATGATTTTTATTGTTTTCTTAATTTTTAGCTTCTATGGAGTTGCACAAATTAAGGTAACCGGAACAGTAAAATCTAACGACGGAGTTCCTTTACTTGGTGTTACCATAATGGAGCAGGGTTCTAGCACAAACGGAACCACTACAGATTTTGACGGAAACTTTGCTCTTGAAGTTGACAGTGCAAAAGACGTACTTGTAATTTCTTATATTGGCTTTGTTACTAAAACGATTTCGATACCAGAAAATAAAAATGTATCTGTTATATTAGAAGAGGATTTAGAGCAACTATCAGAGGTTGTTGTTGTAGGTTACGGCTCTGTTAAAAAGAGTGATGTTACTGGTTCTGTTACTTCGGTAGAAATGGACAACATACCTTCTAAACCAGCCAATTCTATTGATGGTTTATTACAAGGTCAGGTTGCAGGTGTGCAAGTAACTACACCATCAGACAATCCAGGCGCGGGCGCTGTTATTAGAATTAGAGGTGGCAGCTCTTTGCGCGGCGGTAACGATCCGCTTGTTGTTGTAGATGGCTTTCCTATTGGTTATGCAGGTGATTTAAAACAAATTTCTCCACAAGATATTGCCTCTATGGAGGTGCTTAAAGATGCTTCTGCTTCTGCAATTTATGGTTCTAGAGGTGCCAATGGTGTTATTATGATTACTACCAAAAAAGGCGCTAAACATACTACAGAGGTTACTGTTTCTCAGCAAAACACATATTCTAGTTTTACATCAGACCTTAACCTTTGGAGAGATCCTGTTTTAATGGCAGAGCTAAGTAACGAAAGCAGAACTAACGGTGGTTTTACTCCTATTTATATTGGTGCAAAAGATGCAAATGGTGTGTATTACCCATCTGTGAGCGAGCTTAAAAATGGAAGTTGGGCCTACAATACACGTTGGGATGATGTTGTTTTTCGTGATCCGGTATCTAATAACACAAATATTGCTGTACGTAGCCAAACAGATCGCACACAGTTTAGCTTAAGTACTACGTATTACACTAATGAAGGTGTTTACATTAATAATGATTATGAAAAACTAAACATTAATTTAAACGTAATTCATAAAATATATAATGACAAGGTAACTATTGGAGGTAATGTTATTTACTCTAAAGGAAACCAAAATAACAATAATGATTTAGCATACTGGCGTAATCCTATTTTCCCTATTTATGAAGATGGTAATCCTATTAACGACTATTTTTTAGCAGGCTCACAAGATTACTCACATCCTATTGCCTTAGTAGAAAATAGAACTAATAAAAACGAATTTTTAGATTTTATAGGTTCTGCATTTATAGAGATTGATTTTACAAAAACGTTAAAATTAAAAACTCAGGTTAACCATAAATACGGGCGCTCTATTACAGATTATTACAATCCTAAAATTTATACTCAAGACGGTACTTTTAACAATGGTTCTGGCGGTGTTAATAATTGGGAAAATACAGAAACTGTTGCAGAGACTTTTTTAACGTATAACAACACATATGGTAATAAGCACAATTTTACAGCAATGGGTGGTTTCTCTTACCAAGGGTATGAGGCCAGAACGTCTGACCTAAAAGCGTATGATTTTTTAAATGAATCTTTAGGCAATGGCAACCTTGCTGCTGGTAATCCAGAAAAACAGTCTGTAGCGAATGGCTTATCTGAAACTGTTATGTACTCTGGTATTGGTCGTTTAAACTATGGTTATGATGATAAATACCTTGCTACATTTACAGTACGTACAGATGGTTCTTCAAAATTTGGAGAAAACAACCAATGGGCATTATTCCCTTCTGGAGCATTAGGATGGAAAATACACAAAGAAGATTTTATTCGTAATCTAAATGTTTTTGATGAGTTTAAACTACGTGCTAGTTACGGTATCTCTGGTAACCAAGGCATTTCTCCTTACTTAATTAATAGTAGATACGGACAAGACCAATACTACGTTAATGGCCGTTGGCAAACAACAATTGGCCCTGGTTATGTAGTTGGACAAGATAGTCAAAGTGGTAAAAAAACCTGGGGCGGTATTCCTAATCCAGATTTAAAATGGGAAACTACAGAACAATTTAATATTGGTGCAGATGTTGCTTTTTTTAACAACAGATTAAAAATTACTGCAGATTACTACAAAAAACACACCTCAGATTTGTTACGTGAGCGTTTGCTTTCTCCTTCTTCTTCTTATGATAAAATGTGGGTTAACGATGGTGAAATAGAAAACCAAGGTGTAGAAGTTACTATAGATGGCACTATGGTTAACAAAGAAGATTGGGGACTAAACGGAATGTTTATTTTTTCTAGAAACAAAAACAAGGTTGTAAGCTTAGGAGATGCTGTGTCTTCTGGTTTAAATACTGATGCTTTAACTGGCATTAAATATGAGTTCTCTGGAAACCAAGTTGAAGCTTTCCGTGCTATACCAAATATTTTAGCCGTTGGGCAACCTATAAATGTTTTTTATGGCTACAAAGTAGATGGCATTGTACAGTCTAGAGCCCAAGGTTTGGCAGCTGGCTTAACAGGAGACCTAGCAGAACCAGGAGAATTTAAGTATGTAGATTTAAATGAAGACGGAGTTATAGATGAAAATGACCGTACCATAATTGGTAATCCTAATCCAGATTTTATAGCAAGTTTAAACCTTAATGGTCGCTATAAAAACTTTGATTTTTCTCTTTTCTTTAATGGTAGTTTTGGTCAAGATATTTTTAACACTAAAGCTTTTAGTGAACCCGGAAATACACCGTTACGCTGGACACAAGATAACACTACAAACAATTACCCTAGCTTAAGAGATGGTCGTACACTTTACATGTCAGATTATTTTATAGAAAAAGGAAGCTTTGTACGCTTACAAAACCTTTCTATTGGCTACAACATAACAAACTTAAATACGGCTTGGTTTAAAAAAGGTAGAATTTTTATGAACGGAACAAACCTATTCACCATAACAGATTTTAATGGTTATGATCCTGAACTAGGCGGAGATGGCATTTACTGGGGTGGCTACCCTAAGTTAAGAAACTGGACTTTAGGCGTAGAACTAACCTTTTAAATTCAGTTAAAAATGAAAACATTTACAATAATAAACGAATTGAAAATGAAGCACTTTAAAAAATTAATAGTAGGGTTGGCACTTGTTGCTGGTGTTACTTCTTGTGAGAGCTTAGATGTAGAGCCTACTGGTTTTTATTCTGATGAAAATTTCTATAAAACTATTGAAGATGCAGAGGCATCTATTTTATATGCTTACGATGCACTTACACTTGTTAGTTATGCACCTGTTACGTATTATTTTACAGAATTAGCATCAGACAATTGTGTTGTTAAGGCAGACGAGGGTGCAGATGCACAAGCATTCGTAAACTGGGAAGTTACTGCACAAAACCAATTACTAACACAGTACTACAGATCTATATATATTGCAGTAAACCGTGCAAATGCAGTAATAGAAAATATAGAAGGCAAAGGTTTTAATCCAGAAGATGAAAAACGCATACTTGGCGAAGCTTTATTTTTAAGAGCATACAACCACTTTAATGCTGTAAAAGCTTTTGGTTTAGCTCCATTACAAAAATCTTTGATAGATAAATTAGATGAAACCACAGCTACATTGCCTGCAGATATGCAAGAGGTATATGCCTTTTTAATAGACGATTTAACTAGAGCTATAGACAATTTAGAAGTAAACAGAGTTACTGGGCGTGCAGATAAGGTTGCCGCACAAGCACTACTTTCTAAAGTATACTTATTTGCTGCTTCTGCTAAAGAAAATGGAGTTCCTAAATACAATACTATTACAGAAAGTGTAGATAATTTATATGCAAAATCTGCAGAATACGCAGCTATGGTTTTAAACAACCAAGGAGAATATAGTCACGACACTGATCTTCAAAATATTTATAATGTTGACTCTCCTAACGGACCAGAACATATTTTTATATTATCGTTAGACAGGTCTGGTACAGAAGAAGGAGATTACTCTAAACTATCTAAATACTTTATTCCTTATATAGATGGAGCTACAGTTTATCTAAAAAACACAGACGATACTTTTTCTCCAACACATGACGGGTGGAGTGTTTTTCAGACTACAGATAAACTATTCACTTCTTATGAAGCTGAAGACAAACGTAAAACAGATTTATTTGTTTCAGAAATTTATAATCAAGATGGTGTCCCTATAGGCTCTGTTGCAGATGGCACTGTAATTTATCCGTTTACAAGAAAATACATAGACCCTTTATTTGAGGGTGATAAAACAAGTACAAGACCATACTTAATCCGTTACTCAGACATACAATTGGTTTATGCAGAAGCTACTGCTAATGCAGATGGTTTAGTACAATACAATCAAATTAGAAACAGAGCAAACGCTACAGAACTAGCTAGTATTGGTGGCTTATCTAAAGCAGATTTTAGAAAATTAGTTGTAGAAGAACGCCAAAGAGAACTTGCTTACGAAGGTGACCGTCTGTGGGACCTTAGGCGTACAAACACAGTACAAAGCAATGTAACCAATGCCGCTGGTTTATCCCCAGAAGCAGTTGCTTTTTATCCTATTCCACAACGTGAAATAGACTTAAACCCTAACATCAACTAAACTAAAGCGCAATGAAAAAATTAAATAACATATACTTTGTAGTGTTGGCACTATTTTTTGTAGCCTGTACAGATAATCCTCTAGAAGATGTAGAAGGTACAGATTGGCAAAAAGAACGCAATGTGGTTTCTATTTTACTAGAAGGTCAAATAGGAACAGCTATTATAGAACGTAATTTTGATGATGCAAAAATTAAAATTTACGCTAAAACCGAAAACATTGCAGATTTATCTAAGGTAGAGATTAAAAATATTGAGCTTTCTTACGGTGCAAGTTCTGCAAATGAAAAGGGTACAACATTAGATTTAAGTAGTGGCACAACTACCATCTCTGTTTCATCTGGAGCTGGAAATAGTTTAGATTGGGAGGTTACAATGCTTCCTTTTAAGTCCGACTTAGAAGGTACTTGGTACATTGGTGATGTGCGTATGTATTGCGATATGTTTACTTGGGAAAGCTGGGGCTGGGAAAAGAATGAAAGTATGTTTGGTTACTTAACAGAATTAAACCCAGAGCTAGACAACAAAATTACTTTTACTGTAGAAGGTGCAGATGCTAAAGGAAATCCTTTTGGTAATTATGAGCATAACGCTGGTAATGACGGTTCTTTTGGTAGTTACTCAGATGCCGGTAAAGGATGGGACTTTAATTCTAGATTCAGAAAAATACCAACTGGTAATGGTACTTGGTTAAGAGATTTTGAACGTAACAAAGTAATTATTACCGATGCAAACAAAGTAGAGCATGAACTAGATTTAGAGCTACTAACTGCAACTAACGAGGTTAATTTAAAAACTGAAGTTCCTTATTTAGCCGAAAATTTTAGCTGGACAGATACTGACTGGAGTTTTGAAGAACTAGCTCATATGTCTAAATTAACTTGGTATACACTAACAAAAGAACGTGTAATACAAACGGGCAATAGCATTACGGGCTTAACTGTTGCAAACCAAATAGGCGATACAGAAATAAATACAGATACTAAAGAAGTTACGGTTACCATTGCAGATAATGGCACAGATATTTCTGCTATAGAACTTACTAGCTTAAACGTATCTTATGCAGCTACATCAGACACTAATATTGGTAGCACTTTAAATTTCTCTACAGGTAATTCTACTACAATAAATGTTACTTCAGAAACAGGAGAAAGTGCTATGTGGACCATTAAATTAAAAATAGATTTTGATCCCGGAAGCGTATCTATTGCTGGCACATGGAACATTGGTGAAATTGGAGTTTACTGTGATATGTTTACCTGGGAAAGCTGGGGTTGGGAGAAAACGGAACTTTTAAATAATTACCTACCTAGTGCAGGTAAAGAGCTAGACAACACCATATCATTTATTGTAGAAGGCAAAAACGGAGACAACCCTTACGGAACGTTTGAAAATAACGCTGGTACTGATGGCGAGTACGGAGATTTTGTTTCTGATGATACTACTTGGCCAGAAACAGAATTTAATACTAGGTTTAGAAAAGTCCCTACTGGTACAGGAACTTGGGAACTTGTTGGTGACACAGTAACTATTACAGATAGCGCAGGAGCTGTATTTGTTTTAACACTAGAAATTAATTCTGAAACCGAAATTGCTATAAGCTCAGAAGTAGAGTATTTATCTGAGTTGTATAATTGGACAGACACAAACTATAATTACGAAGAAACAGCACATATGTCTAAAAAAATGTGGTACAACTTAAGTAAATAATAGATCATCAATTTGATTATAAAAATTAAGGAGATACAACAATACTAAAAATAAAAATATGAGACTTAAAAATATATTCGCCGCTGTGCTACCTATGCTACTTGTTGCTGCAAGTTGTGATGATGATGAACCTGCATTTACTTCCGTAGAAAAAAACAGAGAAGTTGTAATTACTGAAGAATTGGTTTCTACAAACTTTGTTGGTAACGGTGCACAATGGGGTGGTTATGATATGGTACCAACTTGGTTAGGTACAGAAACACTTAGTGATGCAGATTGGAACACTTTATTTAGTCGTATAGATTTTATGCGCCCTCCGTTTTTAAGAATTGTAACCAACTCTGGCTGGTCTTATGATAATGATGGTGTGTATGACGAGACCACAAAGACACTATCACTCTTTAAAATGCTAGACTATGCTAAAGATCGTAATATAGAAATTACGTATGGCGAATGGGGACACAGTTCCGTAGGCGACATTAGCACTATAGATATAGATTGGATTGAAAAATCTGTGAAATTCTTAAATCATTTAGTAAACGAAAAAGGGTATACCAATATTAAAACAATAAACATTATTAATGAGCCTAATGGCGACTGGTCTAGCACTAAAGGAGATTACAACATTTGGAAAAATGTACAGCTAGCTTATTTAGAAGAAATGAAAAACTACAGCTTGGCAGACATAAAAGTTATGGGACCAGATATTGCTGTTTTTAATACTGCTAGCCAAACAGATTGGTTAACAAAAACAGAAGCAGATTTGGGTGACAATGTTGGTTTGTATGACATTCACGTATACCCACAACAACAACTAATTCGCAATGGTGAATTTGCACAAATGCTTAGCGCTTACAAAAAAATAACTCCGGCAGACAAGCGTATTGTGTTGGGTGAAATTGGATTTAAATACACAGAGGTAGACGCAGAATTAAAATTACAAAACGAAGAAGCTATTGCTAACGACCCATATGCTGGTGAAGATTCTAATATGATGATTTATAAAGCTTTTTATGGCATAGATATGGCAGATGCTTTAATACAAGCAATGAGAGAAGGCTACTCTGGTTCTTTAGTATGGAATATGGACGATGCTATGTACAACAGTCCAGAAAACGGAGATTACCAGTCTGATAAATTAAAACGTTGGGGATTTTGGAACATTTTAGGCGAAGAGCACACTGGTAATGCTAGTGATGAAAACATTAGACCTTACTTTTACCCAGTTTCATTACTTACACGCTTTTTTCCTGCTGGCAGTGACATTTATAACGTAGAACTACCTAATAAAAAAGGATTACGCGCCGTAGTAGGCACATACAATGGCAAACAAACTGTTGCCATTGTAAACTCGCACTATTCTACATATGAGCTAAAATTAAAATCGGACTTTCTAGGTACTTTAACAGCTAATAAATACAGCTATAAATCTAATGCAGATGGCTCTTTTGTTGGTAAAGTAGATGAAAATGGCTTTGCTACCCCAATAGAAAACAACACAGAATTAAACTTTACAAGTGGTGTAAATATGACCTTAGAAGGAGAGTCTTTTATACTATTTACAAATATGGAGTAAGCCAAAAACTAAAGTTTAAAAAATCAATCAAAAATAATTTACAAATAAGGAAATAAAAATTAGTATGAATACTGTAGAACAAAAAAAAACAGGATTATTACGTCTTAAAAAACATCAAAACAACCCAGTTTTAAGTCCAAACCCAGAAAACGATTGGGAAAGCTTAGTAGTGTGTAACCCTGGTGTTTGGTATGAAGATGGTACATTTTATATGCTATACAGAGCCGCTGGTAATGACGTAGAACACCAAATACGTTTTGGTTTAGCTACCAGTACAGATGGCGTAAACTTTACACGTACCTCTAACCAGCCTGTTTTTAGTCCTAGCACAGACGGTCCAGATATGGGTGCAGTAGAAGATCCTAGAATTGTAAAATTTGGAGATGAATTTTATGTAACCTATGCCTACAGACCTCACCCTCCTGGACAATACTGGAACTTTGACCATGATGAAATTTTATTACCACAATGTGATGCCGATGCTCCGTTGGTTTTAAAAAATAACATTGCAAACTCTGGCTTACTTTTAACCAAAGATTTTAAAAACTACAGACGTTTAGGAAGAATTACACAAAGCAATTTAGATGACAGGGATGTTATTATTTTTCCTGAAAAAATAAACGGAAAATTTGCAATGTTGCATAGACCAAAAGAATGGATTGGTGAAGAATACGGTTGTGACAAACCATCTATTTGGCTTCGCTTTTCTGACGATTTAATGGTTTGGGAAGAACCAAGCACATTATTGTTAGCAGGAATAAATGGCACTTGGGAAGAAAAAATTGGCGGTAGCACACCTCCTTTAAAAACTAAAGATGGTTGGCTAATTATATACCATGGTGTAGAAAATGGCGGACTAGGATATTACCGTGTTGGGGCTGCTCTTTTAGACCTAGAAGATCCTACAATTGTAAAGTCTAGGCTAACAAATTGGATTATGGAGCCAGAGCATGATTATGAAATTGAAGGCTTTTACAAAGGCTGTGTTTTTCCAACAGGAAATATGATTATTGATGATACTTTATATGTATATTATGGTGCTGCAGACAGGTACGTTGGTCTTGCAACTTGTAATATTGATGAATTATTAAACGAATTAAAAAATGCTTAAAAAGCAACAATTTAATTACATTTTACTTCTCCTTTTTTTGCCGTTAGCATCTTGCCAAACGGTAAAAAAAGATGAGTTGGTTAAAATTGAAGCCGATAAAGTTATTTCTAATGAGTTTATTGGCAATGGTGTAGAGTGGTCTGCGTATCCACACGCAGATGCAGATGATGCAGAATGGGGCTTATTAATGACTAATAAAAAATGGGAAACTGTTTTTAAAAGGTTAGATTATATGAAGCCAAAAATTGTTAGGGTATTAGACCAAGCAAATTGGAGATACCTAGAGGGTATAGACAAAGATGGCAACCCAATTCTTAATTTTGAAAATCAAGAAATGCAAGCTTTATACAAGCTGCTAGACTATTGTGAAAAAAACGACATTAAAGTTATTCTAGGTGAATGGGGACAACCGTATAAAGTACATGACACCCATTTAAAAATGCAAGATGCATTTACCGGAGCCACAGACCCTAAGTGGCTAAATAGTATTGCAGAACACCTAAACTACCTTGTTAATACAAAAGGGTATACTTGTATTAACTATTACAATTTGGTGAATGAACCAAACGGTTATTGGTCTTCTGTAGATGGCAATTGGGACGAATGGAAACTTGGTGTTAAAAAACTAGACAGTGCTTTTTTATCAAAAAAACTAAAAACGCCAGTAAAAGTTATTGGTCCAGACGCTACTCCTTTTAATAATGAGAAATCTAAATACACGGGTGAAGAGTGGGCTAAAGAAGCGGTATTACAATTAAATGATGTTTTAGCTGCTTATGATGTTCATGATTACCCAACAAAAGAATTTGTACGCTCTGGTGATTTTGAAAAACACTACACTAAAATGATTTCTTTTGCCGATAGCGTTGCAAAAAAACCTTTTATTTTAGGTGAAATAGGTTTTGAAAAATATGTAGACGAAAATATAAAAAGATACGAGGCTGATGAGTTTGCTAGTCCAGATAGTCAATTATCTGTTTACGATTATGATTACGGTGTAGATATGGCAGATGTTTTAGTACAGTCTATGAACAGCGGTTTTGATGCTGTTATTGCATGGGGTTTAGATGATGCAATGCATACAAATGGTGATACAGGTGAAAAAAATCAGCTTAAAAAATGGGGAATGTGGAACATTCTTGGCAAAGAATTAACTGGTGATGCTAAAGAAGAAGCCATTAGACCTTGGTTTTATACCTGGGCTTTATTAACACGGTATTTTTCAAACGATATGAAAATTGTAAAAACTACTGGGTTAAAATTAGATAAAGTACGCATGGTTGCCGGCTGGTCTACTACTAATCATATTACATTTTCAATTGTAAATAATAGTAACAAAGAAGCTACATTTTCTTTAGATACTAAAAATCTTAAAAACAAAAGCTTTAAAAAGTATATCTATAGTGAAAACAACAGACCTGTAGACAATAATAACTTTCCTAAAGCCGTACAAACTAATTTAAGTTTTACTACAAATGCAGAGCAAATAACAATACCTGCAAAAAGCGTATTACTTTACACAACATACAACTATTAATTTATGAGTAATTTAAGTTATATAGACCTTACGGTTCTTGTTCTTTATATTGTTTTTATAATATGGTGGGCTTTAAAAAACGGTAAGAGTAACGATTCTGACGCTTATTTTTTGGCTGGCAGAAACTTAACTTGGCCAATGGTTGGGTTGTCTTTGTTTGCCGCAAGCGTATCTAGTTCTACTCTAATGGGGCATTCTGGTGAAGGCTTTATTAGTGGTATTGCAGTGTTTAACTACAACTGGATATCTGTATTAATAATGGTGTTTTTTGCCATGTTCTTTTTACCTTTCTACATAAAATCTGGAATTTTTACAATGCCAGAATTTTTAGAGCGCAGGTTTGATGGTAAATCAAGAACCTACTTTTCTTTTATTACAATTATTGGTAACGTTTTTTTAGATGCCGCTGCAACACTATATACAGGCGCCTTAATTATTAAAATGATTTTTCCGGAAGTAGAAATCATCTGGATTATTATAGGTATGGCTGCCGTAGCCGGTAGTTATACAATCATTGGTGGTTTATCTTCTGCAATAAACGCAGATATGATACAGGCTGCTGTGTTAATTATTGGTTCTTCAATTTTATCGTTTTACGCTATTAGCAGTATTGGTGGTTGGGAATCTTTTATAGATAAATTTAATGATGGTGTTTGGCTAAAATTAACCAGACCTTTAGACGACCCAACCGTACCTTGGTTAGGAATGTGGGTTGGGATACCTATACTTGGATTTTACTTTTGGGCCAACAACCAAGTTATGGTACAACGTGTTTTATCTGCAAAATCTATAGACCACGGTAGAAAAGGTGTTTTACTAGTAGGCTTTTTATACCTATTTACGTTATTTATATTTATTGTACCTGGATTAATTGCGCGTGGCATAAACCTATTTGGAGTAGAAAATTTACCGCATGAGTTAATTAGTGGTATAGATTTAAAAGAAAAATATGGCATTAATACAGACCAAGTATATCCTAGACTAATTGTAAAATTATTACCCGTTGGTTTAATTGGTATTATTTTATCTGCAATGATATCTGCCCTAACCTCTACCTTAAGTGCTACCTTAAGTTCTGTATCTACTCTTTTTACAATGGATTTTTACAGTAAAATTGATAAAAATGCAAGTAGCGCCAAAAAGGTAAAAGTTGGTAAAATTACAGCCGTAATCACATTAATAATTGCGGTTATTTGGGCACCTTATATTCAAAGTTTTGATTCACTTATTGCTTATTACCAAGAAATAGTTTCTTATTTAGCACCACCAATTGTTGGTACATTTTTTATAGGCTTGTTCTGGAAAAGAGCTAATGCAAAAGGTGCTTTTAGCGGTTTAATGGCTGGCTTAGTTGTTGCTGCAACAATTATGACACTAAAGTACATTTTAGACGTTAAAATAGATATACACTTTTTACTATTAGCGCCAGTATTACTACTTATTAGTTTAGTTGTATCTGTAGTTGTTAGTTTGGCTACTGCACCACCACCTGCAGATAAGGTTAAAGCAAACACATGGACTAAACAAATTTGGATAGATGAAACCAAGGAGTTAAAAGGTATAGTTTGGTATAAAAACTTTAGAGTACAAGCTATTTTGTTAGTTATAGCTTGCTTTGTTATGTATGGCTTATTTTATTAAGAAAGTCTAAGTTTAGTTAATTAAAAATCCCACATCATTACAATGTGGGATTTTTTTAGTTAGAAGAGAACCTTAACCTAAACTTCATAACTTTTATTTCCGTAGTGCATTCTAATCTGCGCTAACTGACCAACAATTTTAATAGAGTCTTTCATAGATAATTTAGAACCGTCTGCGTGTATCCACCTTTTTAATGGTTGTTCGCAAATTAACTGTTGCACATTATCTTTTCCGTATTTCTTTTTCATACGCATAAAGATCTCTACATCAAACAACCAACGTGTAATAAACTTTTTATTAAACATTGTAGTTGCTATTTCTCTATCCATTATTTTAGCACCACACTGTGTGTCTTTAAATGGCATTTTTAATATATTTTGAATAATAAGGTTTATTGTTTTACTTATTATTTTACGTGCAGATTCTTTTGTTATATCTGCTCCCATTCTGCTAATTCTAGATCCGCTTACAATTTTATAATCAGAGCTTTCAATTGTTTTTACTAAATCATCAAAATCTGTAAAATCTGTAGATAAATCTGCATCTAAATACCCTATATAATCAAACTGAGGATCTTTAGCTAAATGCAAAACTCCTTGACGAACAGCTTCAGCCTTTCCTCCGTTTTTTTCGCAATTATATACGCTTATAGTGTTTTCACTACCTTTTCTTAATTCTTCTAAAACTTCTAAAGTATTATCTGTACTACCATCGTTTACAAAACACAAATGGTATCCTAAGTTTTTCTGTGCAAAGTCTTTAAATTCTTTACTAGACAACCTATCTGCTTCATTGTAACAAGGTATAACAACACCTACGCAGTTTTTCTGAAGCATTTGTCCGCCTTCTACTTTTGCTACTGACTCAGCTTGTGTAGGAGCGCCAACAATACGTTTAACACGTGCAGCAACTTCTTCTAAACTTACTGGCTTCTTCATATAGTCATCTATACCAAGATTAAATCCATCTAAAATAATATCTTCGTCTGTATTACCAGACATTATCATTATGGCAGTTTTAGAATTATTTTTAATGTGTTTTACCACATCTAAACCACTCATATCTGGCATATTAATATCTACAATTACTAAATCTGGATTAAAAGAATTAAATACTTTTATACCATCAGCTCCAGAACTTGCAGTTTCTACTTGATATCCTAAATCAGTTAATTTCTTCTCTACAGAAAGTAAAATTAATTGTTGATCATCAATAGCTAAAATTTTCATAGGTTAAGGTTTTATGTTTGGGTAAAAAGTCATAGTTATTATTATAACTTCCTGGTACAAAGGTACATTACACATACAACTAAAAAACTGAAGAAGAGGTCAATAACCTATTGCTGTAGACGAATGGTTTTAAAAGTGAGATAACATACATTATTTATAATACAACATTATGTTTATCTTTATCTTGTTTTATATTCTTACAGGTTAAAATTTATGAAGAGAACCAATATTTTATTAATATTAGCTCTTATTGTTGGTGTTGCATTTCATGGGTCTAGTATTTTCTTTACGTTAGAGAATACCTATGACGCGTTAATTCACCTATTTTTTGCAGACCACTACGCTAATAGTTGGTTTGAGCCTTGGGATTTTAGATGGTATACTGGTTTTACAGTGCAAGCATACCCACCTTTAGTACACCAATTAATAGGTCTATTATCTTACATAGGTGGCTTAAAATTTGGGATGTTTACTGTTGCAATGTTAGCAATTATTTTATTTATTACAGGAGCCTATAGGTTTGGTTTACTTATTACTGCCAATAGAAGAGTTGCTGGTTACACTGCATTACTAGCTGTATTTTCTTCTACTTTTATTGAAACCCTACATATTTTTGGACAACTGCCCAGTATTATGGGGCTATCTATATTACTACACAGTATACCTGAGATATATTTATGGATTAAAGAAGGTAAAATAAGGTACCTGGTTACAAGTTTATCTTTAATTGCAGTTACTGTAACATCACACCATGTTACTCCTATTTTTGGAATGGTCTTTTTTATATTTCCTTTAATTGGTATGGTGATAATGGACACTGCCAAAGACAAAGTAAAAGAAACTAAAGCGGTACATTTAAAAACATTTATTTGGGCCTTTAAAAAGCTCTTTTGGCGTATTGTAATATTTGGATTTTCATCATTATTACTTATCATATTTTGTATTTTACCATATTGGGTAAACTCTAAAAAAAATCCAATAACTCAGGTTCCTATTCCGCATGGCTCTAGAGATAATTTTTTAGAAGTATTATCTTCTGGATTGGTGTTTTTTATGATTCCTTGGGGTATTTTACTCTTTATACTGCCTTATATATTTTATAGGTTTTACAGTAAAAGATATCTTTTCTTTGGTTTATCTTTTACAATGCTTACCATTTTAGGAACTGGCGGTACAACACCAATACCATTAAAGTTATTAGGAGAAACTGCTTTTAATATTTTAACCTTAGACCGGTTTACACTTTGGGCAACAATTATGGCTTTACCCATATTTGGCGAGTTTGCATATAGGATGATAGAGGGCGACCTAAAAACCAACATACAAAAGCGCTTTGGTGCTGTTTACCACAGAATTGTGGGGGGCTTTTTTATGGTAGGCATATTATTTATGGTCATTTTTACAATGAGTTTGGGTTATTTTAGACCGTCACAACCTGCAAAAATTAAAATGCTGCCTATAGTAAACTTTTTAAATCAAGATCAGCATGATCATTGGCGTTACTTAACACTTGGCTTTGGAGACCAAATGGCTTGGTTATCTGCACAAACAAAAGCAATGACTGTAGATGGTAATTACCACTCTGCACGGCGACTCCCAGAGCTAACAACAAGAGCTATAGAGCGCTTAGAGAATTCAAAATTTAGAGGCGTAGAAGGTATTGGCTCATTACAACAATTTTTAACTGTACCTGAAAAATATAATTTAAAATATATTTTCTCTAACGATAAGTTCTACGATCCCATTTTATACTTTTCTGGTTGGCAACGATTACAACAACTAGAAAACGGAATAATGGTTTGGGAAAAACTAAATGTACCACCAATACCTGCAATTATACCTAAAGAAGATGTGCCAACTTTTTTAAAAATAATGTGGAGCACCATACCTCTTTTAACAATTTTACTTGCCTTTATCATTAATATTCAAATGGTATGGTATAGGACACTAAAATCTAAAAAATTAGCATTACCATCTTACTTAAAGTATAAAATAGAATATACTAAATTCTCTAGAGGCTTAGTAACTATTAACCATATATGGGCTGGTATTGTTATTATATGTTTAGCCTACGGCGGATATTCATTTTACGCAGAAAACAGTACTCAACTTTCTGCTAAAAACGTTGTTACGGCTTATTATGATGCAGTAGATTTTAAAGAGTTTGAAAGGGCTTTTTCATACATTAATCCAGATGATGATGTTAGCCTTTCTCAATACATGTTAGAGATTTCTGTTACAGATGGTATTTTAAGTTCTTATGCTAAGTTAGATTCTATTGGTATATCATTTGTAAACAAAACAAAAAATAGTGCTAAAGTAAAAGTAGACACTAGGTGGATTACCCCTTTAGATGCAGTAGAAAAAACATTTTATCACACGGTAAAAAAGAAAAAAAACAAATGGTACTTAAGCGTTTCTAAGTTAGATAATGATTTACCGCCAGACCAATTGTTTACAGACAATGCTACTACGTTTTTTAATCATGGTAGGCGTAAAATAACTACAGAACAAACACACCACGAAGATGTGCTAAAACAACCTGTTTTAGAAATATTAACTGCTAAATTGATACAATACAATGGCAGGTACAGTATTATTGGTCAAATACAAAATGTAGACAATGTACCATCTGATGTTGTAATAAAAGGAACTTTATATAACGATAAAAATAAAGAACTAGCAAATTACAACGCTAAAGACAACATTAAACATAAATTAATGCCTAAAGAAATTACGGCTTTTAAAATTAATTTTGAAGGTATAGCTTGGTCTTCTACACAAGATACTTTGCCGCCTACATTTAACCCAGATGAGTTTACACCTATTAATTTAGAAGAAATACCCACTAAGTTTAACTTACAATGCGCTGGTAATGTTGCTAACACAGATTTATACAAAAAACTATCCTTGCAGGAGTTACAGTTTAACAATGGAAAAATGACGGGTACGTTATTTAATTCTGGTGTGCAAGAAGTAACAATACCTCAGCTCTTAATTGCATACTATAACAAAGACAAAAAACTAATTTGGATAGATCATAATTTCTTATCTGAAGGTGTACGTATACAAAGAAAACAATCTTTTAACTACAACTTGCTAAACCTTAGTAAGCTTAAAGTTATTAGTGATGATATGACCAATTGCTTTGTAAACGGTTCTCCTAACATAGAAATAGCAAAAAAAATGTTTCCCGATAGAAAACTAGACCATATAATAGATCAGCTACAGGAACAAAAAGGAGATGGTTTTAATTTTATAAGACTAGAGGTTAACAGCTATATTGGAAATCCTAAATAAAATTTTGAAGCATTATATACACATATTAATACTAGTAATTTTCTGCTGTAGTTGCAGTAAAAAAGAGGCGCCTAAAAAACAAGATAATAGCAACATTTTGTTTACAGAGTTAACTAGTAAAAAAAGATACTCAGTTACAGATAGCATTGTTTTAAAATTTTCTGCTAGCAAGGATAACAATGCTGTTTTAGTGATTAAAAATGCATATGGATTAACTATTGTTTTTCCCAAAAAAGAGAAAGAAAATATAATTTTTAAGATCCCTGAAAGTTTTACAAAAATTGCTAGTAATTTACATTGGCGACTGGTTTTAGACACGCACACAAAATTAAGCGGAACTATACGTATTTCACCTAGTGCTGAAAAAAAACCGAAGCTAGAAACATACTTAGGCCCTAGAAGTATTATTGCTGGCGGTAACGATTTTTCAATGCTTGTAAATGCTCCTACAGATAAGTATGATAACCCTTTGGTTACTGGCACCAAGGTGACTATAAAACATCAGTTTAAAAAAAATGTAACCGTAGATACTTTAAAGGTTAAAAATTTAGTGGCTTGGACCAATATTTTTTCGCCTGAAAAAACAGGTCGTATTTTAATAACCTCCTTAGTAGATAGCACAAAATCTAAAGAATTGACCTCTGTAATTTTACCAGATAATGCTGCCGATTTTTCTGTAGATTATAGTAGAAACCACGAGTACGCAGATGGCAACCAAATTATAACATTTACAACATCTACAATAAAAGATAATCACGGCAATATTGTAAGTGATGGTACTTTAGTTCTTTTTACTGCCAAAAATAGCGAAGGCAGATTGCTACAAACAAATGGCACAACTATAAATGGTGTAGCTATTGCAAAACTACTACACCCATCTAAAGAAGAATCTTGGACAATTACAGCTTACGTAACCGGAGCTGCAAAAAGCAAACCTATTACTGTAGAGTTTAACTCTGCTGTTAAAGATTATAACATACAATTATCTGCAAATAACAGAACAATTACCATTGGACCTATAGAAAGTTTTATGCAGCAATTTGTGCCAGATGGGCTAGCTGTTACAGCAACTATTTATAGTGCAGATAAAACTTTATTAAACACTAAAAAAACAACATCTTTAAAAGGTGTTGCCACATTTAATTTAGATAAAGCTTTTTTTAAACCTGGTATTTATACCATTAAAATTGAAGCTGCAGGCATAGTTAAAAACAAAGTTGTTACCTTAAAATGAAGATAAACAAAATTATATATCGAGCACTTTTATTAATCTCATTTATTGTATTAAATGGGTTAATACTAGTTGGTATTAGCGCCATGTTGTCTTACTTAAACACAGGGGCAGACAGAACTACTATTTTACATATAGAACAGAATTTTGAAGAAACATATTCTCCTAAAATTATATGGAACAACACTACTAATGAAGGCAGACCAATTGAAGACCAGACCTTAAATGCTATAGAAAATGATTATAAAAATGCGTGGAATGTTCGCAATATTGCCTTAGCAACAAATAACATGTATGGTGTAGATGATTTTTACACCACAAGTGCTAGAGCAAAAATAGATAGTATTATTTCATTAAACACCAAAAATAACACTACGCTAATTACTACATCTATACAACATAACCCAACCATAGATTTTTACAGTGCTGACGGAAAACTTGTAGTGTTTACAGACAATAAAGCAGAACAATACAATGAAGTTTACAGTAATAAAAACTTAATAAGTAGTTTTAACAGTGCTCCAAGTTACAAAGTAATGATGCTTTTAGAAGACGGATTTTGGCGCATAAGACACTTGGAAGAATTAGAGCAAAAAAACGATAGCCTAGAAAGTGTTTCTAAACTAAAACAGAAGGTTGCAAAAAAAATGTCTGGCATAAATTACTATCCCAAAAATACACCCTGGGATATGTTTGGTAAAAAATTTGACACTGTAACTCTAAAAAAAGATTTTGCTCTAATACAAAGCTTAAAGTTAAACACTATAAGAATTTTTGTCCCCTATGAGGCTTTTGGAAAAGCTACGGTAGATACTAAAAAACTAATGCAATTAGAGCAAACTTTAGATATTGCACAACAACACAAATTAAAAGTAATAGTTACTTTGTTTGATTTTTATGGCAATTATGACGTGCAAGATTGGACACTAACTCATAGACATGCAGAACAAATTGTAAATACATTAAAAAACCACCCTGCATTGGTTGCTTGGGATATAAAAAACGAGCCCGATTTAGATTTTGAATCCAGGGGAAAACCAAAAGTTATGGCTTGGTTAAAGGAAATGATTAAGAACATTAAAAAATGGGACTCTAAAACAAATATAACTGTAGGTTGGTCTAGTACAGAAGCTGCAGAAAACTTAGTTAAAGAAGTAGACTTTATATCTTTTCACTACTACAAAAAACCCGAAGATTTTTTAAATTCATTTAAAGTATTAAAAAATAAAAGTGAAGGTAAAGAATTGGTTTTACAAGAATATGGCTACTCATCATATAGTGGTATTTGGAACCTTTACTCAGGATCTAACGATGCCCAAGCAGACTATTATAAAGAAATGCAAGGGTATGTGACACAAGAAAATATTCCGTTTGTATTATGGACTTTATATGATTTTGAAACTATACCAACTGCCGTAGTAGGTAGGTTGCCTTGGCGTAAAAGCCAACAAAAGCATTTTGGTTTATTTAGTGCAGATGGCAAACCAAAAAAAGCATTAGACTATATTAAACCTAAAAAGTAAAAGGGAAACAGCTAACCATACTGTTCCCCCTTTTTTGGCTTAACCTCACCATAATTTATTTTACTAAAAGCTCTACTGCTTCTCTTTCTTTCTCCATCTCTCTTTCTTTTTCTCTTTCTGCTATAATAGTATCAATACTTATGTCTCCAGTTTTAGCCATTTGTATTGCTGTAAAGTAATCTACATACATCTGTGTAATATCAGACATTGGTAAAGAACATGCTGCTTTGTAATTTGTTCTACTTAACTCTTCTCTATACTCATCATACGTAATAATATTTTCTATAGCATCTGCTAAAGACTCTGCAGATTCTGGGTTAAAAAACTCACCTTTATATCCTTCTTCTTTTACCAAAATACTAAGATCTCCTAAATCTGGTAACGCAACTGCTTTACCGTAACTACCTGCTTGGTGTAATACTCCAGAACTACCCGTTGTAGAGGTGTAAGGAAAAACAACCACTGCACTATCATTAAAAATAACAGGTACATCTTCTTCTGCAACATAACCAGTAAACCTTAATTGGTCTACGTGCTTATATTTTTCGCTCACTTCATTTAAATAACCTGGTGTGTTTGGGCTATCTGTACCTGCTATTACTATTTCTATATCTTGTTTTGTTCGCTGACGAATAATCTCTACAGCATCAATTAAAATTTCTACTTTTTTATAGGTTCCAAATTTCCCAAAAGCCATTACTTGCTTTGCTCCTTTTGGCAATTTGTATGTTGGCTCTGGTGGAGTTTCAAAAGCTCCATGAGGAATTAAAGCTACATTTCTAGAGTTATACTTACCTTCTAAAATTGTTTTGTACTTGCTTATTGTTACGGCTAAAATATCAGATGATAAAACCACTTTTGTTAATGATGCTCCTATAAAATTATAAGCTCTCTTTAAAAAACTATTTTTAGTGATACCTGCATTTTCTAAATCTACCTGTTCTAATATATTGTGTAATAAAGATATTGTTGGTATTCCTTTTAACTTACATATTAATGGTAACATTAAACCTAACGCAGCTGGGACTTTTTTATCTCCAAATTTTAAAAACTGAAGATTAAATAAAACTGCGTCTGGCTTAGTGTCTGCAATTGCACCCATAATACCAAAAACATTTTTGTAGCTATTAAAATTCCAGCATTCTTTAACTGTAATTTTACAACCATCTTCAGTAAAAGAAAGGTCTTTGGCTTCTTTGGTTTTGTCTGTAATTAAAACTATTTCAGTTACTTCTTTTTGTAGTCTAAAATGTTTTACCAAGTGGTATCCGTATTCTGTTAAAGTTACTTTACTTGGCGGGTATGCTGTTACAATTGCTAATTTCATAAGGTTAAGTTTTACTATTTGCTTGGGTTAAATTTCTTATACAAATATCCATCTTAAACCCTTATTTAATAGGTGATTAGAGATGAGATGACAATTACTGTAGATGAATGGGAAGTGTCCTGAGGTTAAAGAAAATAAAGGAAAAATTACCTGAGACGAATGGTAATTGTTAAAAAAGGAAATAAGTAAAAAATAAGCTTTTTCTGTATTTTATTGTAGTCTGTCTATAAAACAAAAAAGCCTGAAACTTTATAAAAAAAGTTCCAAGCATTTTATCGGGGGAAGCTAACCAAATTATAAGTAGGTCTTATATATTTCTTTTTGATGAAAAGTAAAGTAGTTGTGCAAAAAGCAACGCTAACATTACTATAATTTGTAATTGTACTACCATAGCTAAACTGCTATGAAAAAATATTATTAATACTATTTGTGACAATCCCAATACACCAGATAGTATAACAGGAACATAATAGTCTAGAGATAAAAAATAGTATGCAAAAATGTTAGAGATTGCAAAAAGTGATGTTGCTAAAGCATACTGCCATAGTAATGATGACATTGCTACATAAGCATCTCCAAACATTAAAAAAATTATTGTTTCTGGAAAAAAGTAACAACCTGCAACTATAACTAAAG
>NZ_JBDVAA010000006.1:0-2608 GCF_039943695.1 Cellulophaga sp.
AAGTGGCCTGATGATTATTTTGTGGCTTCTCATTCATTAGCGTATCAACTATATGATTTTCAAGATTACAACATAGGTTTGTTTAATTTTGGTAATGGTTCTGCAAATTCACTTTCTTATACATTTGGATTGTCTAGAGAATCTTTAGCAGGTGGTAAAATATTTCCTCGTGGAGGATCTAGTTTTCAATTTAAACTTAAAGCAACACCACCTTACTCATTATTTTCTGATAAAGATTATAAAGGTTTAAAAGAGGAGAGTGATGAATTGCAGGAGGTAAGAAATACTACTGGTAGTTTAAGCCCTTTTCAGCAAACTCGTTTAGAAAAAATAGAAGAAGACAGATTTAAATGGTTAGAATTTTATAAAGCTAGTTTTAAAGGAGATTGGTACACAACACTTACTGGTGATTTAGTTTTACGTTCTAACGCAGAGTTTGGTTTCTTAGGTAATTATAACAATGATATAGGTAATGTACCTTTTGAACGTTATTTTGTTGGTGGTGATGGTTTAGGAAACTTTACTTTAGATGGTAGAGAAACTGTACAATTAAGAGGGTATGAAAACCAATCTTTAACGCCAGTAGTAGCAAGTACTAATGAGCAAGAAGGTGGTGTGGTTTATAATAAATTCTCTATGGAACTTAGGTATCCTATCACTTTAAAACCATCAGCATCTATATATGCACTAGGATTTTTAGAAGGAGGTAACTCTTTCAACAATTTTACTGAATTTAATCCGTTTGAAATTAAACGATCGGCCGGAGTAGGGTTGCGCATATTTATGCCAGCTTTTGGTCTATTAGGAATTGACTTTGGTTATGGGTTTGATAAGGATAACTTACCTACCTCTACTGAGCCAAGTGGATGGCAAACACACTTCATCATTGGTCAGCAGTTTTAATTACAAAGAATATTTCTAATTTACCATATGTTAATAAGCTTGTATTTAGGTGATTAATATTTTTGGCACGATATTTTCTATGTATTAAAACGATAAACAAAATGAAAACAAAAGTTCTTTTAATTTTAACTACGTTGCTACTGTCAACTAGTATTTTTGCCCAGAGAGGTGTAAGGGTTGCCTATGTAGATATGGAATACATTCTAGAGAATGTGGAAGAGTATAGAGAGGCTAATGCGCAACTTGCTAGTAAAGTTGAAAAATGGAAGTTAGAGATTGAAGGTGAGAAAAAGCAAATCTTTGATATGCGACAAACCTTGCTTGCAGAAAAAGTTTTATTAACTAACGAGTTAATAGAAGAACGTGAGGAAGAAATAGCATTGTTAGAAAAAGAAATGCTACAATACCAACAAGATAGATTTGGTCCTCAAGGAGATTTGGTTATGCAAAAGTTAAGACTGGTGCAGCCAATACAAGATCAGGTTTTTAATGAGGTACAAAAGATAGGTAAGAATAAAAATTACGATTTTATTTTTGATAAATCTGCAGATGTTGTAATGTTGTATGCAGAAAAAAGAAATGACATTAGTGAGTTAGTACTTAGAGCTATTTCTAGGACTAGAAAAATTAGTGCTCCTAAAAAGAGTGCAAGAAGTAGGTTTGAAGACGAAGAAGAAGACAAGCCTATTACAGAAGCTTTAAAGGTTAGGCAAGAACAAGCTAAAGAGGCAGACGCGGCCAGAGCTAAGAGTGCAGAGGAAAAAAGAGCTGAGCAGTTAAAGTTGCGTGAAGAGCGTAAAAAAGCTTACGAAGCTAGAAGAAAAAAATTATTAGAAGAAAAGGCAGCTAAACAAAAGAAAACCAAAGAAGAAAAGGACGGTAATTAAAAAAGAGTCTATACACTAAAATTAACTAAATACTTAAATTAACATTCAATTACTATTATGAAACATTTAAAGAAGATAGCAGTAGCATTAGTATTATTTGTAGCTACAACAGCATTTGTAAACGCACAGTCTAAAGTTGCGCATATTAATGTACAGCAGTTGTTACAAGAAATGCCTGCAATGAAGAGCGCAGATGCAGAATTAAAGAAGTTAAACGAAACTTTAGGTGCAGACATACAGGCAAGTATGGCAGAAGCTAGAAATAAAGCTACGCAGTACCAAAATGAAGCAGCTTCTAAAACTGCAGAAGAAAATGCAAAAAGAGAGCAAGAAATAATGACATACCAAAAAACAATTCAGACTGCACAGCAAGCTGCACAGCAAGAATTGCAAAAAAAGCAACAAGAATTGTTAGCTCCAATACAAGAGTCTGCAATGAAAGCTATAGAAAAAGTAGCAGCTGCTCAAGGTTTTGACTATGTAATTGATGCTAGTCCAGGTGCAGGTCTTCTTGTTTCTAAAGGAAAAGATCTTTTAGCAGACGTAAAAAAGGAATTAAAATTCTAATAAGCTATACTAGTATATTTTATAAAGGCTGTGCTATTTGCACGGCCTTTTTTGTTACTTTATAGTAGTATATTTAGGCTTCTAAATTATAGGTTACAATGCATAACAATCCTATTGGTGTTTTTGATTCTGGTGTAGGTGGTACATCTATCTGGAAAGAAATTCATAAATTATTACCCTTAGAGAATACTATTTATCTTGCAGATAGTGCTAATGCACCTTATGGAGAGAAATCTGCAGAGGATATATTA
>NZ_JBDVAA010000007.1:0-32084 GCF_039943695.1 Cellulophaga sp.
TGTCCCCAACGAATCATTGTGTTTGTTTGGTAAAACTCATCTATAAAATTATCATATATATATGATGATAAGCCATATAGAGTACCTATAATTACCATAGCAGTAACTCCAATACTAATTGCTTGTCTTGTGGTTAAATAATTGTCGTTTAGTTTTTTAAATCTTTTAGTTACAATAGTCAGTAATACAACTTCTGCAATAAAACAGATTAAAAAAGTGCTATAATAAATAGCAGGAGAAGCATCTAGCATTTTAGGTATAAAATCTAGTATAACTCTTGCTAAACCCGCCATTAAAGCTATAGGTAGTATAAACTCTTTAATGTTCTTATTATCCATATTATTTTTTATTTTTTGGTTGTTATCTAGTAAGTATTCTTTTTTGTATTTTTGTTACACTGCAAAGGAAAGTATTTTTTTATCTTTTTTTTTAATTAGCTATTGTAGTTTTCATAAAAAAGAGTATTTTTGCACCGCTAAATTTATTTAGAAGAATTAAAGTTTTAAAAAATGAGAAAAGGTATACACCCAGAGAATTATAGATTAGTAGCGTTTAAAGATATGTCTAACGATGAAGTATTTTTAACAAAATCTACGGCAAATACAAAAGAAACATTAGAGGTTGATGGTGTTGAATACCCATTAGTAAAGTTAGAAATCTCTAGAACATCACACCCATTTTACACTGGTAAAGCTAAATTGGTAGATACAGCTGGGCGTATTGATAAATTTAAGAACAAGTACAAGAAATTTACTAAATAGTAATTTCTTTATCATAATATTTAAAAGTCACTTTTCAATTAAGTTTGAAACGTGGCTTTTTTAGTTTAATACAAAACCTTAATAGTCTTATGAATTATATTTTATTTGATGGCACTGCAAGAACAGCTTTATTGCCCTTTACTTTTACTAGGCCTGTAGCAGAGATTAGAATAGGAATACTTACCATTAGAGAAAAGTGGGAAAAGTATTTGGGTAGCACAACAAGTACAATAACAGAAGACTATTTAAGTGAAAAACACCCTATGGTGGAGCTAGAGGAAAATGTAATGATAAATTCATCATATTTACCTAACTCTAGTTTAGTTGCTTTAATTGAAGATTTAAAGGAGAACCAAGTTATATATCACAACGATAATATTGTTGCTTTTTTTGCTAAAGAAGCACAAGAAGAAATAGATTTTGATACCTACAAAGCTATTACTTATACAGAAGATGTGATAACTGTAGAAAATACATGGGATATTTTTGCTAAAAATGAAGAAGCTTTGCAGGCAGATTTTGATTTGGTTACTGAAGGGAGAATAAGTGCTCCTATATCTGATACAAATACACTTATAAATCCTGATAATATTTTTATTGAAGAAGGAGCAATTGTAGAGTATTGTATGTTAAACGCAACTAAAGGTCCTATTTATGTGGGTAAAAACGCAGAAATTTGGGAAGGTGCTATGGTACGTGGTGGTTTAGCGTTGTGTGACAATGCAGTGATAAAAATGGGAGCAAAAATATATGGAGCTACAACTATAGGCCCATACAGTAAGGTGTGTGGAGAGGTAAGTAATTCTGTTATTTTTGGTTATTCTAGTAAAGGTCATGAAGGTTATTTAGGTAATTCTGTTTTAGGAGAATGGTGTAATATTGGTGCCGACTCTAACAACTCTAATTTAAAAAATAACTACGCTAAAGTTAGATTGTGGAACTATGAAAGCGAAAGTTTTGAGCAAACTGGCTTACAATTTTGTGGTTTAATGATGGGAGACCATAGTAAAAGTGCAATAAATACTATGTTTAATACAGGTACAGTGGTAGGTGTTAATGTTAACATTTATGTGCCAGGTTTTCCTAGGAATTTTGTTCCTAGTTTTAGTTGGGGTGGTGCTTCTGGCTTTACAACATATGGTACTAAAAAAGCTTTTGATACTGCAAAAATTATGATGGCTAGGCGTAATGTAGAATTTACAGAACAAGATGAAGCTATTTTAACCCACATTTTTGAGGAAACAAAAAAGTGGCGTAAAGATTAAAAAATAATTAAGAAGCGCTAATACATTAAGTTAAATCTAATAAGTTTTTGTATTTTTCCATTTAATTTTTAATCTATAATAGTATTAAAATTAAATGAAAAAACTTACTTTAATTCGTCACGGAAAATCCTCTTGGAATTACAATGTATCGGACAGAGATAGACCTTTGTTGGAGCGTGGTATTAACGATGCTTATTTGGTTGCTGGTGCACTAAAAGAGCCAATTATTGATGCTGTTTTTTCAAGTCCAGCTAATAGAGCATTACACACTTGTAATATCTTTTTAAGAGTCTTAAGTATACCTTCTAGTGAGTTGCGTATTTATGATGAGCTTTATGATTTTTCTGGAGAGTATGTTATCAACTTTATAAAATCTTTAGATAACAAGTTTAACAACGTTGTTATTTTTGGTCACAACCACGCTTTAACTCACATTGTAAATATGTACGGAGATAAAGAGATAGAGAATGTGCCAACAGCGGGCTTGGTAGAGTTAAATTTTAATACTTTGGAGTGGAGTGGTATTGTAAAAGGCAATACGCAGAATGTAATATTTCCTAAACATTTAAAGAATGATTAAGTCAAAAAATCAATATATAAATAGAGAAATTAGCTGGTTAAGCTTTAATGCGCGTGTATTACAAGAAAGTGCAGATATTAAAGTGCCTTTAATTGAAAGATTACGTTTTTTAGGAATATTCTCTAATAATTTAGATGAATTTTTTAAGGTGCGTTATGCTACTGTAAAACGTATTGTAGATGCTGGTAAAACAGGTAAAAGTGTTTTAGGTGGAGAAAAAGCAAAAGATTTACTTGAGGAAATAACTAAGATTGTAATTAAACAACAAACAAAAAGTTTAAAGATTCTTGGTGATATTGAAAAGGAACTGCAGGCGGAAAATATCTTTATTATTAACGAAAAAGAGGTTAGTAAAAGTCAGGCAGATTTTATTAAGACTTACTTTATGGAAAAAGTAAGTCCACGATTAATGACTATTGTTTTAAATGATTTAAGAGAGTTTCCTTTACTAAAAGACACTGCAGCTTATTTGGCAGTTAAAATGGTATTAACCAGTTTAGATGGTGCAGAAGATGTGCCAGAGAACAAATATGCTTTAATAGAAATACCTAAAGATATAGACCGTTTTGTAGTGTTACCTAAAGAGGGTGATAAAAACTACATTATTATTTTAGATGATTTAATTAGATATTCTCTGCGCCATATTTTTAATATGTTTACTTATGAGTCTATATCTGCACACATGATTAAAATAACTAGAGATGCAGAATTAGATATAGATAACGATTTAAGTAAAAGTTTTATAGAGAAAATTTCTTCTAGTGTGGAGCACCGTAAAATTAGTGATCCTGTGCGTTTTGTTTATGATAAAAGAATAGCAAAAGATACGCTGTCTTTTCTTATGGAGAAAATGGGAATAGAAGAAACAGATAGTATTATTCCTGGTGGTATTTACCATAACCGTAGGGATTATATGAAATTTCCTAGTCTTGGGCGTAAAGATCTTATGTATGATAAGATTACGCCATTATTGGTAAAAGATTTTAATTTTGAAGGTAGTATTTTAGAGCAAATAGCTGTAAAAGATCATTTACAATATACACCTTATCATACTTTTTCTTACATCACTAAATTTTTAAGGGAGGCAGCTTTAGATCCGCAGGTAAGAACCATTAAGTTAACCGTTTACAGGTTGGCAAGTAATTCTCAGGTAGTGTCTTCATTAATAAATGCTGTTAAAAACGGCAAGCAGGTAACTGTGCAAATAGAGTTACAGGCTAGGTTTGATGAGCAAGCAAACATACAGTATGCAGAATTGCTACAAGCAGAAGGAGTAAAGCTTATTTTTGGTGTGCCAGGTTTAAAAGTGCATAGTAAAATATGTGTTATAGAGAGAGAAGAAGCTGAAGGTTTAAAACGATATGGTTTTATTAGTACAGGTAATTTTAACGAGTCTACAGCTAAAATATATACAGATTATACTCTTTTTACAGCGCACTCGCCCATATTAAAAGAGTTAAATAAAGTTTTTGATTTTTTTGAAACTAGTTATAAGGTTCATAAGTACAAACATTTAATTGTGTCACCTCATTATACAAAAAACGCTTTTAGAGCGTTAATAGATCAAGAGATTGAAAACGCAAAAGCAGGAAAAGAAGCATTTATAAGAATTAAGATGAATAGCTTAACATCTTATAAAATGGTAGATAAGTTGTATGAGGCCAGCAATGCTGGTGTAAAAATACAGTTAATTATTAGAGGTGTATGTTGTTTGGTTCCTGGTGTTAAGGGAATGAGTGAAAACATCGAAGCTATTAGTGTTGTAGATAAATTTTTAGAACACACTAGACTTTTTGTTTTTGGAAACGACGGAGATCCTAAAGTGTATATTTCTTCAGCAGATTGGATGACTAGAAATTTAGATTTTAGAGTGGAAGTTGGTTGTCCTATTTATGACAGAGATATTAAACAACAATTATTAGAAACTTTTGATATTTCATGGAATGATAACTTAAAAGCACGTATCTTTTCAGATAAACAAGATAATGCTTATCGTATAAACGATGCTCCAGAATTGCGTTCTCAGTTTGAATTGTATGATTATTATAAAAAGCAATTAAGTAAATAGACTTATATTTTGAAAATTTTTAAACTTGCAGCAATAGACATTGGTTCCAATGCCATACGTTTATTAATACATAATATTATTGAAACTAAAGACAAGAAAACCGAATTTAGGAAAAGTTCTTTAGTTAGGGTGCCCATACGTTTGGGTGAAGATTCTTTTACAGTAGGTGAAATATCTGAGAGAAATATAGAGCGTATGTTAGATGCTATGAAGGCATTTAAATTACTTATGAGTGTAAATGGTGTAGATAGTTATATGGCTTGCGCTACATCTGCAATTAGAGAAGCAAATAACGGTTATGAGGTTATAGAAAAAATTCGTAATGAGGCAGGTGTTAATATAGAAGTAATTGATGGTAAAAAGGAAGCAGCTATTATTGCTTCTACAGACTTAAAGGAGCTTATTAATAATGACCAAGCTTACTTATATATAGATGTTGGAGGTGGTAGTACAGAATTTACTGTTTTTTCTGAAGGGAAATTGGTAGCATCAAAATCTTTTAAAATTGGTACTGTAAGATTGTTAAATGATATGGTAGGTGTTAAGGTTTGGAACCAAATTGAAGAATGGATAAAACTTTATACAAAAGACTTGCCTAAAGTATCTATAATTGGTTCTGGAGGTAATATAAATAAGTTACACAAAATGTCTGGCCGTAAAATAGGTGAGCCTTTATCTTATATTTGGCTTAATGCTCAGTATCATTTTTTAGAGAGTATGAGTTATGAAGATAGAGTATCTGAACTTGGTTTAAACCAAGATAGAGCAGATGTAATTATACCAGCAACACGTATTTTTTTATCTTCAGCTAAATGGTCTGGATCTAAAAAAATACATGTCCCAAAAATAGGATTATCAGATGGTATGATAAAGACGCTGTATCAAAAAAACAAAGATTCTATTTAGTATTAGCCGTGTACATTACCTGTTTCACCCAAATTTTTCATTAGTTCGGCTTCATATTCTAGTAAGTCTTGCCATTTTTGGTCAACTTCTTCACGGTCTCCGTATTGTCTAGCAAAGTTTAAAAACATTGTATAATGTCCTGCTTCGCTAATCATTAATTTACGGTAAAATTCAGCTAAGTCTTTGTCTGTTAATTCTTCAGATAATAATCTAAAGCGTTCACAGCTACGCGCTTCTATTAATGCAGCATATAACAACCTGTGTACCAATTGTGTTGTTCTGCTACCTCCTTTTGGAAAAAACTTTAAAAGGTCTATAACGTACAAATCTTTACGATCACGACCAAGAGTGTTACCACGTGCTATAATACGGTCATGTACCATTTTAAAGTGTCCCATTTCTTCTCTAGTTAAGGCTACCATTTCCTGTACTAAGTCTGTATACTCTGGAAAACCTACAATTAAGGAAATTGCTGTAGATGCTGCTTTTTGCTCACAGAAAGCATGATCTGTTAATATATCATCAATATTTTTTTCTACAATATTAACCCATCTTGGGTCTGTTGGTAATTTTAAACCTAGCATAGCACACAAATTTAGCTGCAAAAATAGTCATATTGATTTGTATGCAAATAAAAAAGACATATTTTCTAATATAGAAAATATGCCTTTTAAAGGTTTTGGTTGATCAGTTATTTTAAATATAATATTTATTTTAAGAACACTTGTTATTGTAGTAGAATACAATTAGTGGTGTTTTTGTTAAAATTATACTAAAGCCTAAATGTAGTATAAATCATTCAATAATGAAATAAAATAATCAGAAAAGTAACAAATTTGTACTATTTGTTAAATGAATAATTCTATTTTATAATAACTTAAATGATGTTAATATACTATTAAACAGCATTTTAGCTTTGTTTTTAATAATAACTTTTCTTTTGGTGTATGTTTATCTAATTGAAAATAAATAGGTTACATTTTCATAATTTTACTAACTTACCAATTATTAATAACAACCAATTTTATAAAATCTATTATATGAAATCTACCTTTTTAAAAGTTTTTGTTTTTATATTTTTAAGTGTAACCTTCTTTTCATGTGGTTTACAAAGTTCAAAAGTTTTAGTGTTTACAAAAACGGAGGGCTTTAGACATGGTTCTATAGAGGATGGTGTTATTGCTTTTGAAAAAATGGCTAAGGAGCATAAGTTTATTGTAGACACTACAGCTAATGCAGATATGTTTACAGAGGCTAATTTAAAGCAGTATAAAGCTGTTGTGTTTTTAAATACTACAGGAGATTTATTAAATGAAAAACAACAAGCTGCTTTTGAAAATTATATTAGATCTGGAGGAGGTTATGTAGGAATACATGCTGCAGCAGATGCAGAATATAGTTGGCCGTGGTATAATAAATTAGTTGGAGGTTATTTTAACGGTCATCCTAAAGTTCAAAAAGCTACTTTACAAGTTGTAGATAATACGCATTCCTCAACCAAAATGTTAGACACTACCTGGGAAAAAGTTGATGAGTGGTATAACTATAAAGATATAAATAAGGATATTAATGTGCTTTTAAATTTAGATGAAAAGAGTTATACTGGTGGTAAAAATGGCGATAAGCATCCTATGGCTTGGTATCATGAGTACGATGGTGGTAGAGCTTTTTATACAGGTTTAGGACACACAAAAGTTACTTTTAAAAATCCAGTGTTTTTGGCACATCTCTATGGAGGTTTGCAGTATGCAATGGGAGAGAAGTAAATAAAAAAAAAGCGTCTAGTTTTAAAACTAGACGCTTTTTTTATTTATTTTGAATAACTAATTAATTGCAATTACCTTCCTTAGGTTTTTCAACTTTAGGACAACCTTTTACTTCACTGCTTGGGTAAGTAAAAAAATCATCTAGCTCAAAATCTTCATTGGTTTTAGTTATTCTTCCTATAATTATTTCATAACAACCACCTTCACTACCGTTAGCGCAATCAGCGTTGATACTAGCGTTATTTCTAACAGCACTTATAGATGAACCTGTAACACTTTCGTCATCTGGATTATAGCATTTTTCTATTAGTTCTTTTCGTTTATCACATCCAAAATATTTATAGTCTTTTCCTTTAACTTGTGCTCCATAGCCACCAGTAACTGTCACGTCTCCAACGTAAGATTTACTGTCAAACGTACCTAAATTATTTATGCCATTAGTATTATTATCTAAAAAACCAGCAGCTATTTGTACTGCATGCGTTGAGTTTATAGCAACAACTCTTTCAACATCTACTCTGCCTTGATCTACTCTGTGAGGAGAAAAATTCATAGCAGCATCACCATTTTTAACGTAAATATCTCTAACCACAATATCGTCTACAGTTTTTTCATTTACCATATTTGTTTCTGCGGCACCAGTTTCTACTCTCATTGTAATGCCGCCTTCACCACTTAAATTTTTACATAAAATACTTCTGCCGGTTTGCATTTGTATAACTCCATAGCCAACATGCATATTAGTCATAAATATATTTTTTATAATACCTTTTGTAGATATTTCATCTGTTTTTGAACTAGAAGGTAGGTTTAAAACAATATTAGAAAACTTAGAGAAGCTATCTGTTAATGTTACCCCAGATAATTTGAAATTTTTCACATTACCAAATTCTACTAATTTAACACCTCCATATTCTCCATTAGGAATGTTAGACTTAAACCAGGTATTTTTATCAGTATTATCTTCGTCTAAGCTTGTTATTGCAACGTTTTCTGTATAAAAATCTTCACCAACAACAAATATGGTTATGTTTTTATTTTTAATGTTACCGCTTAAATCTGGTTCTATTATAGCCTCAGAGTCTATTTTTAAATGAATATTAGATCTTAATAATATATCCTTAAAGCAGTATCTGCCCTTAGGTATTCTTATAATCCCTCCACCTTCATTGGATAATGATTCTATTTCGTTATTTAATATATCGCTGTCTATAGGGTTACAATCTCCATTTAAGTTTACTACTATTTGTTTGTTGGGTATTTTGTTTGAGTAAAATCTTTCTTCGTTATCAGCTAATCTATCATTAGTAGTTTCGCCTTCATAAACAAGCGGATCATTATTTTTTATAGAGTCTTGTTTTTCATTTGAGTCATCATCTTTATTTGAGCATGATATTATTGTTATTATCATTAATAATGCAGAGATAATTGACTTAAAATTGTTTTTCTTCATTTGTATATTTTTAATTTTTCGCAAATTAAAAACTGTACTAAATGTAATTTGTTTCTAATAGTTTATTAGATGTATTTGTAAGTAAAAAACTGTTAATTGTAAAGCGTAACTATTTGTTTTAGAGGAGTTGGTACTTTGTCTTAATTTTGGTTGTAGAAATCGTTTTTAATAAAACTAGGTCAATTATTACTATATACTTAAATCAAATTCCTGTCTTAGTAAGTCTATTACAGGGTTTTTTTCTCTTAATTTTTGGTATTTTTCTTCAGGAGTAAACGCAAACTTTTTTACAGCTTCTTCATTAACTGTAACTTCTAGAGTAATAAAATAATTATTTAGCTCTTTTTTTAGGTATTCCATAAGGTCGTACTTTTCACGTTCAACCTCTTTTTTCATAGTGTCATTAGGTAGTTGTATGCTAATAGTTGTTCTATCCTTTAAAGTAGGAGTGTCACTATTTAAGTTAGAAGCTAAAATACGTTGACCTTCAGCTTCAATTTTATTTACAAAAATATTCCATAATTCTTGTAGTTTTTCTACTGCAAAGTCTTCATTGGGTAGTTTACTCTCGTCTACAACAACATCAACTTTATTTAATTTGTGCTGTTGTTTAGTTTTTAAGCTAGAAAGAGATAAGCCAGAAACTCTTTTAGGCGCATTTATATCTAATTTTTTTATTGCGGGAGCTGTAGCTACCTCTGCGGTTGCTGTATTTGTTTTTGATACAACAGTAGGTGTAACAGATTTTGGAGTAGCAACAGGAGCTGTTTCTGTAGTGGTATTAGCTACTGTAGCTTGCTCTGTACTGGGTGTTGATTCTTTAGCTTTAGTAGTTTGGGTACTATTTGGATTGCTTTTTCTAAAATGAGAAGCAGGTACTAAAGATATAATTTGATTGTGTAATGCTAGAGATTCAGGATTTTTTTTTTCTCCATCAAAAGTGATAGAGGCTAATTTCATTAAGGCAAGTTCTATTAACAAGCGTTGATTTTTACTTGTTTTGTAATCTAGATCTGCACTGTTTGCAATATCTATAGCTTTTAGTAGAAAAGCATTATTTGTTTGCTGTGTTTGTTCTAAATAGCGTTTTTTAGCTTCGTCCCCAACTTCTAATAAGTTTATTGTGTTTGGATGCTTACAAACCATTAGATCTCTAAAATGAGATGCTAAGCCAATAATAAAATGGTGACCATCAAAACCTTTACTAAGTGTTGTGTTAAATAGTATTAGTAATGAAGGGATATCGTTTTGTAATATATAATCTGTAGCAGTAAAGTATGTATCGTAATCTAATACATTTAAGTTTTCTGTAACTGCTTTACGGGTTAATTGTTTACCTGAAAAACTAACAACTCTATCAAATATAGAAAGAGCATCTCGCATTGCGCCATCAGCTTTTTGAGCTATAATATGTAAAGCGTCATCATCTGCTTCAATACCTTGGTTTTCTGCAATATATTTTAAATATTCTGCTGCGTCTTTAACTGTAATTCGTTTAAAATCAAATATTTGACAACGAGATAGAATAGTTGGTATAATTTTATGCTTTTCTGTAGTTGCTAAAATAAAAATAGCGTGCTTTGGTGGTTCTTCTAATGTTTTAAGAAAAGCATTAAAAGCAGCCTGAGAAAGCATATGTACCTCATCTATAATATATACTTTGTATTTACCAACTTGTGGTGGTATACGTACTTGATCTATTAGACTTCTAATACCGTCTACAGAGTTGTTAGATGCAGCATCTAGTTCAAAAATATTAAAAGCAAAGTCCTCTTCAGAGTTTTCTTCTCCGTCAGAGTTTATCATTTTTGCTAAAATACGAGCACACGTAGTTTTACCAACACCTCTAGGACCTGTAAACAACAAAGCTTGTGCTAAATGGTTGTTTTGTATGGCATTTAAAAGTGTATTTGTAATAGCTTGTTGCCCAACAACATCTTTAAATGTTTGAGGTCTATATTTTCTAGCTGATACTACAAATGGTTCCAATTACTATGCTTTTTTTTAGTGAACTGCTGTTATGTTACAAATATAAAAATACCCTCTTATTTTACCTTGTTTTTTGTAAAGATATAGTACTTACTTATCAACAATTAAATTACCTTTGCCGCGAGCAGGTTACTCTATCGCTTTACAAACTTGATTTGTAAAGAGGAAAGTCCGGACACCATAGTGTAGCATAGCGGGTAACGCCCGTCCGTTGTAAAACGAGGACAAGTGCAGCAGAAAGTATGTACAGGTAATGCTGTAGTGAAACCAGGTAAACTCTATGCGGTGCAACGCCATGTAAATTAGCGCTATAAGGGTACACGCCCAAGCTAAAGGGTAGGCGGTTTGAGCTTTTGGGTAACCAAAAGTCTAGATAAATGATAGAGGAGCTACTTGTAGGCTTTACAGAATCCGGCTTATGACCTGCTCTTTTTTAAGCTTCTTTTTTAATTTCAAAAAAACTAAAAACACTGCCACCATATCTTTTTAGGTATGAAAAATTTGGTAAATCTTCTAAATCTGTGTGTTTAGAGTGTTCTACAATTAACAAACCATCTTCAGTAAGCAAGTCGTTTTTAAAAACTAACTCAGGTATTTTAGCAAAATTTTCTTTAGAGAAATCGTAAGGAGGATCTGCAAAAACAATAGTAGATTTAATAGATGTACGTTCTAGATACTTAAAAACATCACTTTTAATAGTAGATATATCTACCTCTAAATCTTTAGCAGTCTGACTAATAAATTTTATACAACCATAGTCTGCATCTACGCAAATAATATTTTCTGTTCCGCGAGAAGCAAATTCATAGCTTATGTTACCAGTGCCAGCAAATAGGTCTAATACACTTATGTCTTCAAAATAATAATGGTTATTTAAAATATTAAACAGGGCTTCTTTAGCCATATCTGTTGTTGGTCTAACGGGCAATTTTTTTGGTGCTGTTAGCCTTTTACTTTTAAATTTTCCTGATATTATGCGCATTATAAAGCGTTTAAAGCGGTAAAGTCTATATTTTTTTTAGTAAAATCTCCTAGTTGAAATGTACTATGGTCTGGTGCGTACACACAAATGTTTTTAAAATGATTGTAGCAATTTTTGTAAATAGTACTATCTTCTTCTATGTCTCCAAACAAGCGAAGCAAAACAGTTTCATTATTTAATTTTAATTGTTCGCACGTAAAAAGTAAATAATATAAAAAGTCTTCTGTGGTAGTATATTCAAAACTATTAAAAAGGAGTAATTTCTTTTTGTCAATTATAATAATATCCATTTGTCTTTCAGATGCATATACATAACAAGTAATATCGTTATTTGTATTTGCATTTAATAAAGATGATGTTATAATTGAAGAACTGTGTTTGTATGTAAAATCACCAAACAGATCGTAAATGTAGTTGTTAATGTTTACTAATGGTACAAAAACATTTACAATGTCAAAGTTTGCAATTTCATCTTGTGCTATAAGATCTGTTGCTAAAACTTTTGTGTTGTATTTTAGATAATTATGAGCTTCATCTTCTACAAATAAAGATTTTGGAACAAAGCAAAATAGCGTATTTCTGTGTGTGGCTATTACTTCTGCGTAAGTATTATTGGTAATGTTATGTTCTTTTAACATAGTTACCAATTCTTTTTCTAGCTCTAAACTATCAAGTTCGGTATCAAATATTTTTCTTTCAGAAGCCAATACAGTATTATCTAGAGTATCAACAACACAAAAAGAAAGTCCATTCAAACTAATTTGAATGGACAATTTTTTATAATTAGATGTAGTATCTAATATATTATTTTTTTGCTTTTCTGTCATAAATTGGAGGCCAGTTACCACTAGTGCTTACATCTTGTAAGTCACCAACTATAATTTCAGTACCATTTATTTCTTCAACACTATTTTGAGCATTTTCTCTAGCTACTAAGTCTTTTGGCTGATCGTATAAAACTACATCTTTTTCAACAAATGCTTTAAATACAGATACTTGTTTACCACCTTTTTCAATAGTAGAAGTACTCATTTGTATTTCAGCTTTACCATCTTTAGAGAAAGGAACAAACTTAAGTGTTTTATATCTGTCATCATTCTTAAATAAAGAATCTTTTACAGGTATAATATTTAATGTATCTACAATTTTTACATCTCTTTGTAAATCAATACCAAAGTCTTTATCATACTCCATATAAGAAGAGTCTCTTTGCTGTATAATGTAGTAGTTTCCGTTATCAACAAACTTAACTAAAGCATTAAAGTTAGGAGCAAATTTACCAGTGGCAGATTTGTGAGCTTCTTGTATGTTTCTAATATCTTTTAAAGAATTAACTACAGCTTGGAAGCGCTCTTGTTTTACTTTTTTAAACTCTATAGGACCATTTACAGATTGGTATATCATGTATCCAAAAAAGATAGCTGCTAACCAAAGAACAATTTTAATTACGGTTTTCATTATTATAATGTTGTTTTTATTTAGTGGTTTGACACAAATCTACAATTTTTTTTTAATCACAAAAGTATTTCACCTTAAATTTCATCATTATCTTTGAACACTTATGAATCTACCCACCCCTACATCATTCTTTAATATTTTAAAAGAAAAATTTCCTTTTGAGCCTACTTTAAAGCAGCTCATCACTTTAGAGAAGCTTTCTCAGTTTTTATTATCTAAAAATAAGGACAATCTTTTTCTTTTAAAAGGTTATGCAGGTACAGGAAAAACCACAATTATTGGAACTATAGTTACAAATTTGTGGAATATAAAAATGAAAGCTGTGCTTTTAGCTCCAACTGGTAGGGCTGCAAAAGTTATGTCTAACTATGCAAATACAAAGGCTTTAACCATACATAAAAAAATATATTTTCCTAAAAAGCAAAGTGGGGGAGGTGTGCAGTTTACATTGGCACCAAACAAACACAGAGACACAATTTTTGTTGTAGATGAGGCATCTATGATACCTGATGCACCAACTGACTCTAAACTTTTTGAAAACGGATCTTTGCTAGATGATCTAATGTCTTATGTATATTCTGGACACAATTGTAAACTTGTTTTAATAGGAGATACGGCTCAATTACCACCTGTTAGGTTAGATATTAGTCCGGCTTTGGATGAAGACAGGTTATCTTTAAATTACAATAAAGATGTAACCAGGGTAGAACTAGATGAAGTTATGAGGCAAGCTGAAGACTCTGGTATTTTAATGAACGCCACCAATTTAAGAGAGCAATTACACGGCAGTTTTTTTGATGATTTTAAGTTTGATGTGAATCCGTATAAAGACATAGTACGTTTAATAGAAGGTAATGACATTCTAGAAGCTATAGAAGATTCTTATTCTAAAAATGGAAAAGAAGAAACAGCTTTTATAGTGCGCTCTAACAAAAGAGCAAATTTGTACAATGCAAATATTAGAAACAGAATTTTATACCTAGAAAATGTTATTTCTACTGGTGATTATATGATGGTAGTTAAAAATAATTATTTCTGGATAAAACCAACCACAGAGGCTGGTTTTATTGCTAACGGAGATATATTAGAGGTACTAGAAATTTTTGCAATAAAAGAATTATATGGTTTTAGGTTTGCAGAGGTTAATGTAAAAATGGTGGATTATCCTAATATGCCAGCTTTTGAAACCGTTTTACTTTTAGATACTATAGATGCAGAAACGCCATCTTTACCTTATGAAGAAAGTAATAGGTTGTACCAAGAGGTAATGCTAGACTACGCAGATGAAACCTCTAAATATAAAAAGTTTTTAAAGGTTAAAAATAACAAGTATTTTAATGCGCTACAGGTAAAATTCTCCTATGCTATTACTTGTCACAAGAGTCAGGGCGGGCAATGGGACACTGTGTTTGTAGAGCAACCATATTTGCCTAATGGTATAGATAAAGATTATCTACGTTGGTTATATACTGCAGTAACAAGAGCTAAAAAACAATTGTATTTAATAGGATTTAAGAACGATTTTTTTCTTGATTGGGAATAGCCTATTTTTGGTACAATATATGTGTATAACTAACCATATAGCTGCTTTTAAGAGCAACTTAAACAAATAAAACCATTACAAATGACATCAGAAACCATTATTAGTATTTTTTTAGGGATAGGCTTGGCTACATCTGTAGGCTTTAGAGTCTTTTTACCTTTATTTGCATTAAGTTTAGCCTCTTACTTTGGTGTATGGGAGCTAAATGAAAGTTGGAACTGGATTGGGAGCTTACCGGCTTTAATAGTTTTAGGAGTAGCAACAGTAGTAGAAATTTTTGCTTATTTTATTCCTTGGGTAGACAATATATTAGATTCTGCTGCCATACCTTTGGCGGCAATTGCAGGTACCGCAGTTATGGTATCTACAGTTGCAAATTTAGACCCAGTTATAACTTGGTCCTTGGCAATTATTGCTGGTGGTGGTACAGCTAGCGCTATTAAAGGTACTTCTGCCGCAACAAGATTAACATCTACGGCTACAACAGGTGGTTTAGCAAACCCAATTGTAGCAACTGTAGAAACAGGCACAGCTGTGGTTGTTTCTACAGCAACCATTGTAGCTCCTGTAATTGGAGCTGTTTTGGTAGTAATAATACTAGCATTAATTTTTAGAATGTACAGAAAATTAATGCCCAAACGTAAAAAATAGAAAAAGAGATACATGAAGATTATTGCAATGATTCCTGCGCGTTATGCAGCATCTAGATTTCCAGGTAAACTAATGCAAAATTTAGCGGGTAAGCCCGTAATTGTTAGAACTTATGAAACAGCTGTAAATACAAATTTGTTTGATGACGTTTTTGTTGTTACAGATAGCGATACTATTTACAACACCATTACAGAAGCTGGTGGTAAGGCTATTATGAGTGTTAAAGAACATGAGTGTGGTAGCGACCGTATAGCTGAGGCAGTAGAAAATATGGATGTAGATATTGTTTTTAATATTCAGGGTGATGAGCCTTTTACTCCAAAAGAAGGGTTAGAAGAGTTGTTATCTGTGTTTAAAAACGACGATAAAAAAGAAATAGATCTGGCCACTATTATGTCTGAAATGACAAATGAAGAAGATATTAAAGATCCAAACTTTGTAAAAGTTATAGTAGATAACAGAAATTTTGCACTGTATTTTTCTCGTTCTCCAATACCATATCCTAGAGAAAAAAATGTAGGTCTTAAATACTACGAGCATAAAGGTGTTTATGCTTTTAGAAAATCTGCATTAATGGATTTTTATAATTTACCAATGTTGCCTTTAGAAGCATCAGAAAAAGTAGAGTGTATACGCTATTTAGAATATGGTAAAAAAATAAAAATGATTGTAGATAATACATCTGGTATAGAGATAGATACGCCAGAGGATTTAGAAAGAGCACAGGCAGAATGGAAGTAGACTATAAGAATATAAAAGTTATTGGTTTTGATGCCGATGACACGCTTTGGGTTAATGAAACGTACTTTAGAGAGGCAGAAGAACGTTTTGCAGAGCTGTTAGAAGGGTATGAGACTAAAAACAAAATAGATCAAGAGCTTTTTAAAATGGAAATGCAAAATTTAGGTCGGTACGGATACGGCATAAAAGCATTTGTATTGTCTATGGTAGAGTCTGCTTTAGAACTGTCTAACAATAAAGTAAACAATTCTGTAATAGCTAAAATTTTAGATATAGGTAAAGAGATGATAGAGCAACCGGTAGAGTTATTACCAGGTGTTGAGTCTGTTTTACAAAAGCTTCAGTCTAAATACAGATTAATAGTTTTAACTAAAGGAGATTTATTAGATCAAGAACAAAAGTTAGAAAAATCTGGATTAAAAAAATACTTTCATCACGTAGAAGTTTTAAGCGATAAAAAGGAAGAGAACTATAAAAACTTGTTAGATCACCTTCAAATTAAAACATCAGAATTTATAATGCTTGGTAATTCTTTAAAGTCTGATGTGTTACCTATTGTTAAGCTGGGTGCACAAGCGGTACACATTCCTTTTCATACCACTTGGGTTCATGAAACGGTATCTAAAGAAGAAGAGGAATCTAATACCTATTTAACTTTAGACAAGATTGAAGATATTTTGGACTATTTAAAATAACATTTTTTTAGAATAAGAAATTCATATAACAAGATAGGTTTGCTTAAATTTGTCTTATCATACTTAATAGATATAATACTATGACAACATATAGAAATTTCCCAATGGTACCTAGAGTAATTTTTGGGAACGGTAGTTTTAGCCAAATAGGAGATATTTTAAAATTGAAACGTAAAAGTGCTAATGCACCTTTTATTTTTTTAATTGATGATGTTTTTAAAGGCAAAGAGTTAGCTGCCAGAATACCTTTGGTAGAGAATGATAAAACTATATTTGTTTCATCAGAATTTGAACCAAAAACGTACCAAGTAGATGCTCTAGTAGAACAAATAAAAGCAGAGTATAATGAGTTGCCTTCTGGTATTATAGGTATTGGTGGTGGTACATTGTTAGATATGGCAAAGGCTGTAGCTATTATGTTAACCAACCCAGGTAGTTCTGCAGAATACCAAGGATGGGATTTGGTTAAAAACCCAGCTATTTATCACGTTGGTGTACCTACAATTAGTGGTACAGGTGCAGAGGTTTCTAGAACAACAGTATTATTAGGCCCAGAACGTAAATTGGGTATAAACTCAGATTACACTCCTTTTGATCAAGTTGTATTAGATCCAGATTTAACACAAGGCGTACCAAAAGATCAGTGGTTTTACACAGGTATGGATTGCTACATACATTGTGTAGAGTCTTTAGAAGGTACTTTTTTAAATGCATTTAGTCAAAGTTATGGCGAAAAAGCAATGGAGCTTTGTAATGATGTGTATTTAAAAGATATTCCAGAAGACGAGTCTAGAGACAAATTAATGATGGCATCTTGGCACGGCGGTATGAGTATTGCTTACTCACAAGTAGGTGTAGCACATGCGTTAAGTTACGGTTTGTCTTATTTATTGGGAGTAAAACACGGTATAGGAAACTGTTTAGTGTTTAATCATTTAGAAGAGTTTTATCCTGAAGGTGTAAAATTGTTTTATAAAATGATGGATAAACATAATATTACTTTACCTACTGGTATTTGTAAAGATCTTACTGAAGATGAGTTTACAACTATGATTAATGTTGCCTTAAGCTTAGAGCCGCTTTGGGAAAATGCTTTAGGTAAAGATTGGAAAAAAACTGCAACACCAGAGAAATTAAGATCTATTTACGCAAAAATATAATAGACTTTTATATAATTTTAAAAAAGCCGAAAGTGTGTATGCACTTTCGGCTTTTTTTGTAGTAATTTTATAAATAACTATAAATAAAATAAAATGTACGCTATAATAGGTGCTGGTATTGGAGGTTTAACAACGGCTTTGGCTTTTAAAAAGTTAGGTATACCGTATCATTTATACGAAAAAGCAGAAAGTATTAATGCTATTGGAGCAGGAATATGGTTGGCTCCAAATGCACTAAAAGTGTATGAGTGGTTGGGTATTTTAGATCAGATTAAAGATGCAGGTAACTCTATAGATCGTATAACAATAGCAACAGCAGATTTAAAACCACTTACAGACAGTAGACAAGATGAAGCTAAAGAGGAGTATGGTTATTCTACTATTGCTATACATAGGGCAGAATTGCAAAAAGTACTGGCTAAAAATGTAGCTAATTCTAATATTAGCTGGGGGAAAGGTCTAGAGAGTTACACAGAAACTAATAAAGGAGTAGAACTTCAGTTTTTAGATGCTACTACAACTACGGTAGATTTTGTAATTGCAGCAGACGGTATAAACTCTGTAATACGTAAACAACTATTTCCAGAAAGTAAAATTAGATACAGCGGACAAACCTGTTGGCGCGGCGTTACAGAGTATAAATTGCCAGAAGAATTTAATCATCGTGGTTTAGAAATATGGGGAAAAGAAACAAGGTTTGGTATATCTAAGCTTTCTAAAGATAAAACTTCGTGGTTTGCGGTAGTTAAGAGTAAGCCATTTTTAACGGATGATAGAGAGACTTTAAAAGAGGATTTACTTAAAAAGTATAATGATTATACAACTGTAGTTAAAGATTTAATTGAGAATACAGAAACAAGTAATATCCTTAGAAATGACATTATAGATCTTAAACCAATTAAAAAATGGTATTCAGATAAGGTATGTTTGTTAGGTGATGCTGGCCACGCTACAACGCCAAATATGGGGCAGGGTGGTGCGCAAGCAATTGAAGACGCCTATTTTTTAGCTAAAATTATTGCTGAAAATAAAACGAAAAATGCATTTGAAGAATTTCAAAAAGTACGTTATAAAAAAGTTTCTTCTATTGTAAACCAGTCTTGGATAACAGGTAAAATAGCACATTTAGGCTTTGGATCTATAATTAGGAATATGGTTTTTAAAAACCTTCCTAAATCTTTAATTGATAAAAAAATGCATTACGTTTATAAATTAGATAACGAGTAGTGTATTTTTGCGGTAGAAAAAGAGATAAATTTTAAGAAGAGAGATTGATGATGCACGCAATAGCTAAATTTATATATTTTAAAATAATGGGGTGGACTCTAAATGGGTCTTTTCCAAAAATTGATAAATGTGTTGTAATAGTTGTACCACACACTAGCAATTTAGATTTTTTCTTAGGCTTGCTTATACGTAGAGTTCTTAATGAAGAGTTTAATTTTGTTGGAAAAAAAAGCTTGTTTAAATGGCCTTATGGTTGGTATTTTAGATGGCAAGGTGGTATGCCAATAGACCGTACAAAGAGTAATAATTTTGTTGATGCTTGTGCAGACTTGATAAAAAACACTAGCAAAATACATTTAACCTTAGCGCCAGAAGGTACACGTAGTAAAGTTTCTAAATGGAAAACAGGGTTTTATTACATTGCAAAACAAGCAAATGTACCTGTAGTTATGGTGGCATTTGATTATGGTAAAAAAGAAATAAAAATATCAGAAGCTCTAGGTACTACAGATAATACAGAATTAGATTTTAAAACCTACGAAGCTTTTTTTGAAGGAGTAGAAGGCAGGGTTAAAAATAATATGTAGTTTTTGTATTGATAATAAAATAAGTAAAGCTGAACAATTTAAAATTGTTCAGCTTTTTTAATATGTTTAATTTATTTAGCGTAAAAATTATAAATAAAATTAGATTTTATATAATTCATCTATTTAATTAAAAAACGAATTGTTTCATTATCAATAGATAAAATATAAACACCTTTTTTTAAGTTACTTACATCTAAAGATGTTATATCTTCTGCAACAGCAATACTTCCGTTTATAACAGCTATTCCGGTTGAGTTATAGATATTGAATAAGTGTTCTTTTTTTGATAATCCAGTTATATATAAAATATTATCTACAGGATTTGGGTGTATAGTTAGCTTTTTAGGAGTACTACTTTCTAATTCTAAATTACCTCCAGTATTAATTAAACTTCTGGTGTTAGGCAATACAACTTCGGCTTTTTGAAAACCTGTACCCTGAGAACCAGCTAAAACATAGGGTTTGTTTTCGTTTGATACGTCTATGGCATTAAATAAAGGGTAAGCAGCGCCATTATTTTGTTTAGTCCACGTAGCGCCGGCATTGTTAGAAAACCATATACCATTACTTCCGTTAAGTAATCCTCCAGAACCAATGGCACTTGAAGATGTAGCATAAATAATATTTGAGTTTTTTGGCATAATAGCTACTTTTCTCATATACTTATCCGTAAGAATTTTTTCCCAGCTGTTTCCTTTATTTTTACTACGGTATAAACCTCTGTTTTCTCCAAAACCTGTTACTACAACATATACCCAATTTGCATTGTTTGGATCTGTAACAATATCACTAATCCCTTTATATGATTTAATTCTAATGTCTAAATCATTATTATTATTACTTGGTAAATCACTTAATTGATTTACTTTCTGCCAATTGTCCCCACCGTTTGTAGACCTCCATAAACCTTTAGTGCCTCCTGCATAAACAATGTTACCGTTAAAGTTATCTACTTGGGTATGATTGCAAAATTTTCCTTGTAATACTCTAGACCAATTATTTCCGTCATCTTTACTTCTATATACATCTCCATTAGCTGTTACATAAAGGGTTCTATTGCTAACGGGGCTTTTTGTATTAATAGAAAGGCCATTTACATATTTTTTAGATAAAATTCCTTTATTTTTTTCTACCCAACTAGACCTTTCTCCTTTGTTTGTGCTTTTAAGTATGTAACCTTCTTTACAAGTAACCCAAACAACATTAGACCTAGAAGGGTCTGATGCAATAGAATGAAAGTTTCCACCTCTTCCATTTCCCCAACCGTATTTTGCGTCGTCAGTGTTACAGTTCTCCCAAGTTTTTCCTTTGTTTAAGCTTCTCCATATACCCATATCAGCAAGTGCTAGGTAAATTAAATTTGGGTCTTTTTTACTTATTTCTGCATCTATATTAACCAAATTGTCTACCCCAGTACTTTGCCAATCTTTAGCTCCTTCTTTATTACTGTGCATTACAGTAAATTTTTTACCTCCGTCTTTGGATCCCAATACCCATTGCGAATTTGTCCAGTATAAGTTATTTGGATTAGACGGGTCTTGTGCTATTGTTCTACTATACCCATCGCCAATACTGCCGTAAGTACCTTGTGTATTTCCTTGAGATGCTGTTTCCCAAGTTGATACATCTCCTAGTTTTGTGAAATTTGTACCCTTATTTTGTGAGACCCAAGTTCCCGAACGAGGATTCCAAGTGGCAGTAGCCCTAGTGTCTATAGTTGTAACATTAGAATTTATTGGATTAATTAATATAATACCTCCTCTTTCTTGTATTTGAAACCAAGAGTTACCGCCATTAGTACTTTTATAAAGCTTACTATCTAAACCTTCTGTCCAGAATTTATTACTACAGTCAGCTTTTACAGCAGTAAGGTATTGTGTATTAGGATTATTTGGGTCAATTGCAAAATCTGCTACTTCTGTAAATCCTCCAAAATTATTGTTTGCAGTTATGTTTTTCCAATTTTTACCTCCATTGGTACTTTTATAAACATCTGCTACAGCACATACAGGTCTTCCTTTTCCTGTTATAACGTACACTTCATTTGCTTTTTTAGGATTTACTACAACTTTAATTATTCTAGTATTAGGTAAATCTACATCTACTCTTTTCCAAGTATTTCCTTCATTAACAGTACGCCAAATTTCTGCATTTAAAGTGTTCCAGTTTCCTTGATGTCTTGCAGCATAACCTATAGATGGGTTATTGGTGCCAAACTCAATATCACTTATATATCCTTTGTTACCATCAGGTAGCACAACTCTCCAAGAATCTCCTCCGTTTGTAGTTTTGTAAAGTCCGTTACTGGCCACAAACATTACATTACCTTTAGTTTTATGAAATCCCATACCAGATATATGAGTTCCACTAATTCCTCTAGAGTTACCACAAACGTCCCAAGTTTTTCCTCCATCTTTGCTTCTATAAGCTCCACTTAAATCACTTCCGGCTAATACAATGCCAGATTTGCTTACTCCAATAGACCCAAACCAACCACCACCTCCGGGGTTTGTTCTTTGCCAATTATGGTTTTGTGAGTTTAAAATAATTGAAGTAAGTAACAGCCAAAAAAAAGTAATACATTTTTTCATTTTTAAAAATTAATAGGTTAATATAAAATCATAGTAGGTTATTAAACCTGTTGTAAATGTATTAATTTTCTTACAAAAAATGTATTTAGATGTAATTTAATATTTTATTAATTAAGCTGCATTAGCTCATAGGTAGTTGCTAATGTGGTTGTTTGATATAAAAAAGCCTCCAAAATAATATTTTGAAGGCCTTTTGTATTGTATTTAATATATTATTCTTGCATAGAATGATAAACGTTTTGTACGTCATCATCTTCTTCTAATTTTTCTAAAAGCTTTTCTACTTCTGCAACGTGCTCTTCATTATCAAGAGCTTTTGTTACTTGTGGTATACGCTCAAAACCTGAAGATAATATTTCTAACTCTCTAGATTCTAATTCTTTTTGTATGGCACCAAAACTTTCAAAAGGAGCATATATTAAAATGCCATCATCATCTACAAAGACTTCTTCTGCACCAAAATCTATTAACTCTAATTCTAGTTCTTCTGGGTCTAAACCTTCAGCAGGTATTCTAAAGTTACAAGTATGGTCAAACATAAATTCTACAGAACCAGAAGTACCTAAATTACCGTTGCATTTATTAAAGTAACTACGTACGTTAGCAACAGTTCTTGTATTGTTGTCTGTAGCTGTTTCTACTAAAATAGCAATACCGTGTGGTGCATATCCTTCAAAAAGAACTTCTTTAAAGTCTCCTAAACTTTTGTCTGATGCTCTTTTAATAGCACGCTCTACGTTATCTTTAGGCATATTTACAGACTTTGCGTTCTGGATAATAGCCCTTAAGCGAGAGTTAGAATCTGGATCTGGACCACCTTCTTTAACTGCCATTACAATGTCTTTACCAATACGAGTAAATGCTTTAGACATTGCAGACCAACGCTTCATTTTACGTGCCTTTCTAAACTCAAACGCTCTTCCCATAAATTAAAATGCTATAAAAATTAGTATAAAAGCAAATTTAAGAAATTTTAAGACCGTAGCAAATGATGGTTAATCTTTTAGCCAACTAAATTGAGTTTTTTGTAAAAAAAAAGAGAGTAGCCAATTGGCTACTCTCTTTTTAAAAGTTATTTGTGAATTATTTTTTACTGTATTACAAAATCTAAATCTACGTAAGTAGGAGGTAAGCATCTAGTGTCGTCACAAACCATAAATTCTACTTCTGCAATAACATTTGTTTTTCCTGGTTTTGCTAATTTAACACGTTGTGTAAATTTTGCTTTACTTTCAAAATATGTAATTTTCATATCAAACATTTTGTCATCTACAGTATGTCCTTTTTCTTCTATTGTTTTTCCAGATAGTTTATAGTTACTACCTTCTTCAAAAATAAAAGTAGTGGCTATTGGCCCGCCTTCAGGAACATTTTGAGAATATAAATGCCAACCAGCATCTATTGTTGCGGTAGCAATTAAATCGTACTCTGTTGAAGATATTTTTTTTACTGATGTTGTCCATTTTACTGGCTCTAATATTTGTCCATAAGAACTTATACTAATCATTAAAACTACGGCTGCTAAAATGTATTTTTTCATTGTATTTTTTTAAGGTTATACTTTAGGTTTGCAAAATGCATACCAATTATTTTTTAGATTTAAAATTACCAACTCCTTCTTTTAGCCAGTTGTGATACTCAGTTACATCTGGTGTATAAGCAACTGGGGCATTTAAATTTTCTTCATCATGGTCTATAAGAACGTAATATGGTTGGGCGTTTGTGCCATAACGTATTTGTTGTAACTCACTCCATTGCTGACCAGTATAACGTAGCTTTTTTCCAGGGCGTAATTTAGAGTCAGGAGCTTCGCCTTCAAACTTAATTTTTTCATCAACATATAAAGAAATCAAAATAACATCATTCTTTAAAACATCTAATACGTTGTCTTTTACCCAAACGTTTTGTTCCATTTTTCTACAGTTTACACAAGCGTGACCTGTAAAATCTATCATAACGGGCTTGTTTACTTTTTTAGCATAAGCTAATCCTTTTTCATAGTCATTAAAAGCAAGTATGTTATGGGGCGCCATTAAATGTGCACCTTCCGGTATTTCTTGAGTATGTGTAGCTGCGCCACCACCATTTTGCATATTACCAACACCGTAAGGAGACTCACTATAATGTTGTGGTGGGGGAAAAGCACTAATTAAGTTTAATGGAGCTCCCCATAAACCAGGTATCATATAAATTGTGAATGCCAATGTTACCAAACCTAAACTTAATCTACCTACAGAAATATGTTTTAAAGGCGAATCATGTGGTAATTGTAATTTTCCAAATAAATATAAAGTTAAGGCTCCAAAAACAGCTATCCATATTGCTATAAATACTTCACGCTCTAATAAATGCATTTGTAAAACCATATCTGCATTAGATAAAAATTTAAATGCTAATGCAAGTTCTAAAAACCCTAAAACAACTTTTACAGAGTTTAACCAGCCACCAGATTTAGGTAAAGAGTTTAACCAACCAGGGAAAGCTGCAAATAACGCAAATGGCAATGCAATTGCTAAAGAGAAACCAAACATACCTACAATTGGCCCTATTTGGCTACCACCAGAAGCGGCTTGTACTAACAATGTACCAACAATTGGACCTGTACAAGAGAACGAAACTATAGCTAAAGCAAGAGCCATAAAGAAAATACCAACCAAACCACCACGGTCTGCTTGTTTGTCTACTTTATTTGCCCATGAGTTTGGTAGCATAATTTCAAAAGCTCCAAGGAATGATGCTGCAAATACTAATAATAGTAAAAAGAAAATAACATTAAACCATACATTGGTAGAAAGCGCATTTAATGCATCTGCACCAAAAACTGCACTAACTATAATACCTAATAAAAGGTATATTATAATAATTGAAAGGCCATAAATAACTGCATTACGTATACCTTTAGCTTTAGTTTTACTTTGTTTTGTAAAGAAACTAACTGTCATAGGTATCATAGGAAATACACACGGAGTTAGCAAGGCTGCAAACCCAGATAAAAATGCTAAAAAGAATATAGAAAATAACCCCTTTTTAGAACTATCTTTTTCTTTAGATTCTTTACTAGTATTAGCTTCGTCTTTTTTAGCTTCTGTTGTTGCAGGAGTTTTTTCTGTTTTTATATTAAATACAATGTCTTTGTAAGTTGGAGGTAAGCATTTAGAGTCATTACAAACCATATAACTTACTTCTCCGTTTACAATAGATAACTCTTTGTTAACAAGTTTTATACGTTGTTTAAATGTTGCAGAGTTTTCAAAATATTTAACCATCATATTATCAAAAGCAGGTTCTGGAGCAGAATGTCCTTCTTCTTCAGTTGGTGAGTCTACTAATGTATAGTCCTCACTTTCTGCAAAAGTAAATTCAGTAGCCACGGGTCCGCCTTCTTCTAAATGTTGAGAATACAAATGCCAAGAACCATCTATAGTAGCTTTTACTACTAAGTCGTATTCTGTTTCTGAAATTTTTTCTACAGATGTAGACCAACTAACAGGATCTAGTATCTGTGCTTTTACATTACTACTAAAAATAGTAGTAAAAATAACTAGGAGAAAATAAAAAGTACGTTTGTTCAAAATATAATATTTATGGATATATAATTTAAGACGTAAAAATAACAAAGAACCCTTACTTTAATGTTGTTAAATTTGGTTAATATTTTAAAGTTAAGTTTACGCTTTGTTAATATAAGAGTAGATTACAAGTGGTTTGGGTGACAAAAAAATAAAAATATATAATAAAAAAAATCATCTTGATAATTTACCAAGATGATTTTTATTTTTAAAGTGTATAGTTTACTGTATTACAACAGGCTATTTAAAACTTCTTTTAACTTAGGGTCAGATGGTCTAGGAGCATTTGCATTTACAATATTACCTTCTGTATCTAATAAAATAAATTTAGGAATACCTTGTATAACGTAGTCTTGTATAAAGTTAGATTCAAAATTATTATCGGCGATTAGTTGTATACCACCTAATTCTTTGTCAACAACCATTTGTTTCCATTTATTATAAGCATCTGGTCTATCTACAGAAATACTTACAAACTCTATGTTTTTACCGTGGTATGCTTTTTCTGTTTCTTTTAAAGCAGGGATTTCTGCTAAACAAGGTCCGCACCACGTAGCCCAAACATCTATATATACATATTTTCCTTTTAAGTCTTCTAAAGATGTTTTGCCACCAGCGTGGTTTTCATAACCAACAAACTTAGGAGAAGGATTGCCTTTTTCTACAGCTTTTAATTTAGTGTAATACTCTTTTATTGTTTTTTTCTGATCTTCATCTGTAGATGCTGCCATAAAAGTAGTGTAATACTCATCTAGTTTTTCTGTAACTGTAATTCCAAAAACAGATTCTTTTAATAAACCATTTCTAATAACCTCTGACTCTATAGGTGCAATTGTTTTTAACATAGCAAGGTCATAAGACATAGAATCTTTCTCTGCTTTTTCTCCTGCAATTTTGCCATAGTGTGCACCTACTAAAGATTTGTAAGAAGTAGAGTTATTAAAATCTTCTTTGTTAGTTAAGTCAACAGCATTTAACTCAGTTAAAAAGTTTTCAGAAACTTTAAAGTCAGGCTTTTGAGCATAGTGCTGGTGATAACTTTCATAATTAGATAAGTTTAGTAGGTAGCTATAATTAGCATCTTTTTTTTGTGCCGTTTTAAAACTTTCTGATAACCCTTTGGTACTATCAATTAATGAGTTAATAGCATTTTTTTGATTAGTCATTCTCTCTTTAAAAGCTACTTCTTCTAAAGTATAAGGGTTGTCTCCTCCTCTAAAACTAGCTTCTTTTTCGCTTTTGCTCTTAAAGAAATTATTTTCTGCAGAACCATTACCTGTAATAGTTACACTCTTATTAAAATTATTAGCATCTGCATTAACAGCTAAATTAAAACCTTCTTCTAAGTAAAGATTAGTTCTATTTTTATCGTTAACTAATGCATACTGACCCTTAGGTGATTGTATAGTATCTGTAAAAGTACCATCTGCAGCTATTGTTAAAGTATCTATAGCACTCCTGTCTTTATAGCTTGCAATTAATAATTCTGTGTTACTTGCATTGGTAATTTTTCCGCTAACAATAGCATAATCTATTGGGGCAGGTTTTTCTGTTTTGCAGGCTGCTAAGCTAATTACAGCAAGACTTAATGTATATAATGATTTTTTCATAAATAGTTATTTGGTATTATTATGATTTTGGTTTAAACGCAATCTCGTAAGTTTTTGCGCCTTTTAATAATGTTTTAGTAAATTTTTGAACATCCTTAGCTGTAATTGAGTTTACAATGTTTTCAAAATTCTTAGGATCGTTCATATTATAACCTTCCAAAACATAATTTTGTAATAGGCTCATATCATACCTATTATAATCTTTAGATTCTTTACGTTCTTTTATAAAGTTGGTTAAGGTTTTGTCTAAGTCTACTTGGTTAATTTTACCATCAGCAACTTTTTTAATTTCAGTATGTACAATTTTAATTAGTTGGTCTACTTTGTCAGGATTACAATCAAAACTAACTGAAATAGAACCTTCAGATACAGGTCTTTTACTAAAGCTAGCACCTGCTCTTGGAGAGTATGCACCACCTTCTGCTTCCCTAACGGTTTCTGTAATTCTTAACTGTAAAATATCTCCTAAAGCACTAGCTAAAATAGCATTTTTTATGCTGTATTTCATTTTGTTTTTGTACCCAATTCTAATAGAACCTTTTTTGTCTTCCATTTTTAAGAAGATATCTTTGTCTATACTATTGTTTACCCAAACATTAGGATCTACTTTGTAATTTTCTCTTGTTGTACTGGCAGAAATACTAGCAATATACTTAGTTAATAGCGGCTTTAAAGCATCTTTTTGAATATCGCCAACGATAAAGAAAGTAAAATCAGCAGCATTTTTAAATCTATCTAAGTAAACAGATTTCATTTTATTAAACGTAACATCTTCCATATAAGCTTTGTCCATAAGACGAACTTTAGGATTGTTATTACCGTATAAAGTTACGGTAACGCTATCTTGCATTTTAGAATTTATGTCTTTGCTTTTACGTGCCAAATAGTTGGTAATGTTACCTTGTAAAACTTTGTACGCATCTTCATCAAACCTTGGTTTTTCAAAACGTAAATAAACCATTTGTAGCATAGTCTCTACATCTTTAGTTGTAGAAGAACCACTAATGCTTTCTGATAAGCTAGATAAGTTAACACTTGTACTAGCTGTTTTACCTGCAAGTACTTTTGGCAATTCTGTAGCAGAAAAACTTCCTAAACCAGACATTTGTACTATGTTCCCCATAATATTTGCAGACGGTAAATCCTCTGTATTTAATAAAGATGTACCACCATAACTAGTGGCAGTTAGTTTAACGTCATTTTTATTTTTGTCTGCAAATTTGTAATACACTTTAGCACCGTTGCTTAATGTAAATATTGTAGCTCCTGTATTTTTATTTTCTTCTTCAGATACAATACTACCCGCTTTAATATCTACACCAGAGATTAATGTTTTGCCACTAAACTTATCAGTATAAGCAGTTAACTCATTATTATTTTCTGAAGCAGCAATAATAGCCAATCCTTCTTCTTTTGTAAGATTGTTTTTTCCTTTAACACCAGTAACACTTAGCGTTCTGTTTTCTTTGGTGTATAGGGCTTTAAAAGTATTATTAAAATCTTCTTTAGTAACAGATGCAAATATTGCTGGTACAATTTTATATTCTTCTGCAATAGGGGTAATAGTTTCTTTAGATAAATAATTTGCCTTTATAGCATTTATTAATTGTCCGTGAGACGTATCATCTTCTTTACTAATTGCATTTTCATAATAGTTAACGTATTGTTTTTTTATACGATCTATTTCTCCTTTTGTAAAACCAAATTTTAAAGCTCTATTAACTTCGTTCATTACTTCAGCAAAAGCATTTTGTTGCTGTCCTGGTTTAGGAGTAATATCAATTGAAAAGTCGTTATTTAATTTAGCTTTTTCTCCAAATTTTACTCTAGCAGCTAAAAAGGTAGCATTTGGTTGTTGCTGTATTTCATTAAGTCTTGTAGAGACCATAGATGTAGCCATACCTCTTAAAAGAGATGTTTTTAAATCTCCAATAGTTTGCTCTTTTATTTTTTTAGGGTGATTAATACTAAAACTTATACCAGCTGTAGAAACTTCTTCATCCATAGCTATATTGTATAGCATTTCTTTATTGCCTGGAATTTCTACATAAAAACGTTCTCTAGGGTTTTTAACAGCAGGTATTTTAGAAAACTTATCTTTAATTTTTTGCTCAATTTCATCTACGTTAATATCACCAACAATTGCAATAGCTTGCAAGTCTGTACGGTACCAATCGTGGTAAAAATCTCGTAAAGCTTTGTATTCAAAATTCTCTACAACGTCCATTAAACCAATTGGTAGTCTATTAGAGTATTTGGAGTTGTTAAACATAACAGGTAATGATTGTTGTAAAATCCTCATTCTACCATTTTGGCGTGTTCTCCATTCTTCTTTAATAACACCACGCTCTGCATCTATTTCTTCATCAGTAAGTAATAGGTAATTAGACCAATCATGTAATACTAATAAACAAGTATCAATTAAACCATCTTTAGTAGGTATGTTATCCATATTATAAACAGTCTCATCAAAACCTGTGTAAGCATTAATGTCTCTTCCAAATACAGCACCGTGTTTTTGTAAGGTGTTTAAAATTCCCTTGCCAGCAAAGTTTTTTGTGCCATTAAAGGCCATATGTTCTAAAAAGTGAGCTAAACCTTGTTGGTTATCTTTTTCTAAAACAGATCCTACATTTTGTATAATATAGTAACTGGCAACGTCTTTGGTTACATCTGTACTGTATATATAATAGGTCATTCCATTAGGTAAAACACCTTTTTTAAATTTAGTGTTTACAGGCAATGGTTGGTTTAAATCTAGCTGTTGGGCACTTAACCCAATGCAAAGAAATAAACTAAGTAATGTTGTAATTTTTTTCATTCTTTAAATTTGTTAGTTTTTAATGAGTATTTAATAAAAGACGTTAAAACAAAGTGTAACCCTTATAATTATTTTGTTAAATAAACTATAAAAGGTTAGTGTTCCTATTCCTAACTTGTTACAAAATGTGTTGTCTTTTTTTTAAGTTGACTAATATTATAGGTACTGTTTGGGACTATAACTCTAAATTTATGCTGCAGAAATTGTAAGTTGCTAATGCTTTTTATTTTTTTACGCTAGTCGATGATAATTTGTTATCCGTCTATAAATACACAAAGATTTACTCGTATTAACATATTTTTAAATTGTATTAGAATTAAAAATTCTAAATTAGTGACTTCAGTTTTTTGAAGATTACCAAACAAAAAATAAAATTAAAGGGCTTAATTAGCCACTTTGATTATTGCAATTAACCAAATTAACTCAAATAAAAATAATATGCAGATAATAGAATCTTCAACTATGTATGACGTTATCATAGTTGGTTCTGGTGCTGGTGGAGGTATGGCAACCAAAGTTTTGTCTGAAGCCGGACTTAAAGTTGCTGTAGTAGAAGCAGGTCCGTTTTTTGATCCTAAAGACCCTAAACAACAAACACAATTTAAATGGCCTTATGAGTCTCCACGTAGAGGAGCAAATACCGTTAGAGATTTTGGAGAGTTTGATATGGCTCTTGGAGGATGGGATATAGAAGGAGAACCTTACACACAAAAAAACGGTTCTAAATTTGCGTGGTTTAGATCTAGAATGTTAGGTGGTAGAACCAACCACTGGGGACGTATTTCTTTACGTTTTAGCGAAAGAGATTTTAAACATAAAGATGTAGATGGTTTAGGAGATAATTGGCCAATTGGTTATGATGATGTTAAACCGTATTACGATAAAGTAGATAAGTTAATTGGTGTTTTTGGCTCTAAAGAAGGTTTGGTAAACGAGCCAGACGGATTCTTTTTACCTGCACCAAAACCTAGGTTACACGAGTTGTATTATATGGATGGAGCCAAAAAAACGGGTGTTCCTGTAATTCCTGCTCGTATGTCTATGGTAACTAAAAAAGTAAACAAAGATCGTGGCGTATGTGTATACTGTGGTCAATGTGGTAGATCTTGCCAGTACTATGCAGATTTCTCTTCTGGAAGTTGTTTAATTTTTCCGGCCCAAAATAATGGCGGACAAATAGATTTGTTTGTAAACTCTATGGTTAGAGAGGTTACTACCAATGATGAGGGTAAAGCAACCGGTGTATTATATATTAATAAAGAAGATCGTAAGGAGTATAGATTAAAAGGTAAGGTTGTAGTAATGGCTGCTTCTGCTTGTAGTTCTGCTCGTATTCTTTTAAATTCTAAAAGTGAACAACACCCTGCCGGTTTAGGTAATAGCAGCGGTTTAATAGGTAAATATCTCCATGATTCTACCGGTGCCAGTAGAGGTGGTTTTATACCAGCTATGATGGACCGTAAAATGTATAACGAAGACGGAGTAGGTGGTATGCACGTATATTCGCCATGGTGGTTAGATAATAAAAAATTAGATTTCCCTAGAGGTTACCACATAGAGGTTTGGGGAGGTATGGGTATGCCTAATTATGGTTTTGGCTTTAACCCAAATAGTTTTAATGAGTACTTTGGAGAAAAAGTAGGTGGCTATGGTAATAGTTT